>CAIJIT010000357.1 GCA_903820745.1 uncultured Burkholderiales bacterium | reverse complement strand
CTTTGAACCGCCACACCGGAGACAAGACGATGAACCAGCCAGTGCTTCTGGAAGAGCGACGCGACGGCGTGCTGCTGTTGACCTTGAACCGCCCGGAGCGGCGCAATGCGCTGAGCCCCGAGCTCTACGAGTTGCTGCACCAGGCCTTGCAGCAAGCCAGCAGCGATGCCGACGTCGGTGCCGTCGTGTTGACCGGCGCGGGCGGCGCATTTTGTGCCGGCGGCGATGTGGCGCGGATGGCCGGCGCTAGCGCCGAGACGCTGTCATTCGAGGACCGTGTGGCCAGGCTGCGCCGGCGCATGGGAATCTGTGAAATGCTGCACCGGATGCCCAAACCAACCATCGCGATGTTGCGCGGACCGGCGGTGGGTGCGGGGCTGTCGTTGGCCCTGGCCTGTGACCTGCGCTATGGCGACAGCACGGCGCGGATGAAGACCGGATTCCTGCAGGTCGCCGTCTCGGGTGACTTCGGCGGGCATTATTTTTTGCCCCGCATCGTCGGTATGGCCAAGGCGCGCGAGCTGTACCTGAGCTCGCCGATGGTCGAGGCCCAGGAAGCCTTGTCACTGGGCTTGTTGAATCGCTTGACCGAAGCCGGTGAGCTTGAGGCAGCCGTGATGACGCAGGCGCGCCAATGGGCTGACGGGCCGCGTGGCGCGATCGCGCATATCAAGAGCAATCTGAACCAGGGCTTGCACGCAACCCTGCCCGAGATGCTCGACGCCGAAGCCTGGCGCCATGTGCGCTGCACCGAGACCGCCGATCACCGCGAAGCCACGGCTGCCTTTATCGAGAAACGGCCGGCGCGCTTCGTCAAGCCCTCCAGGGCTGACTGAAACCAGGGCTGCATCCCGCAAGACTGCCAAGCTGATCCGGCGCCGCAGCGCTGACTTACTTTGCGCTCCGTTTGAATTGACCTGCAACGCTGCCTGGCCAGGGAAACAATATGTCCGTTATCGAAAGCACCAACGAGTCGTCTGCAGCGGTGCAGGGGCCGGGCTATCCGGCGCCGCAACATTGTGATTGGGTGGCGCGCGACTTCAGCTTCCATGGCGGCGAATCCTTGCCTGAGCTGAACTTGCACTATCAGACCATCGGCAATCCCGACGGCGAGCCGGTGTTGATCCTGCATGGCACGGCGGGTTCGGGCGCCGCGCTGTTGAGTGAGGAATTCGCCGGCGCCTTGTTCGGCCCCGGCCAGCCGCTCGATGCGAGCCGCTATTTCCTCATCCTGCCCGATTCGATCGGTTGCGGCTGCAGCGCCAAACCTTCGGACGGGCTGCGCATGAACTTCCCGCGCTACAACTACGACGACATGGTGCTGGCGCAGTATCGGCTGGTCACCCAAGGCTTGGGGCTGAAGCGGCTGCGCGCCGTCATCGGCTATTCGATGGGCGGCATGCAAACCTGGCTATGGGGTTCACGCTACCCGGGCTTTGCCGATGCGCTGGTGCCGATGGCCAGCACGCCGGCTGCGATGTCCGGCCGCAACTGGATGCTGCGCCGCATGCTCACGCAGTCGATCCGCAATGATCCGGATTGGCAAGGGGGCAACTACAGCGCCCAGCCGCCCGGGATGCAAGCCCATCTGCTGTATTTCAGCCTGGCCACAGCCGGCGGCAGCCTGGGCTGGTATGGCCAGGCACCTTCGTCGACCGCCGGCGACCAACTGATCGCCGCCGCGCTGGCCCAGCCCTTCAGCGGCGATGCCAATGACCTGCTTTATCAATGGGAATCCAGCTTCGACTTCGACCCCGGGCCTGGCCTGGAACGCATCGAGGCGGCGCTGCTGGCGATCAACTCGGCCGACGATGAACGCAACCCGCCCGAACTCGGTTTGATGCAGCGCGAGATCAAAAGGGTCAGG
>CAIJIT010000356.1 GCA_903820745.1 uncultured Burkholderiales bacterium | reverse complement strand
TGACGATGGGTGCGCAACTGATTGGGCTGGACGGCCAAGCCGATCACGCCCACCTGTTGATCGAGAACCCGCCAAAGCTGTCGGTGTCAGTGAGGGTTAACGCCTTGAAAGGCACATCAAGTGGTCTTCTGCGCCGAGATCGCCCCGACATTGCGTCAATATACTGGAAAGGCGTGCTGTGGTCGCCTTTGTACTGCGTCGTCAGCGCAGGCGGTGCGCCACTGGAAACCATCAAGGCTTACGTCGAGGCGAAGCGCGCTTGCTCTGCACCGTCAGCAGCCCTCACGGGCTGCCCCTCTACCTCCCCGCCATGAATGGCGGGGTTTCTCGGGAATTCCGATGAGTGCATCCGCGATTCTCAGGGGGGCCAAACGGCCAGAGTTCCTGCAGGATCAGTCGCTTGCCAGCCTGCTGGAAGCCACCGCCGCCAGATTGCCCGACCAAGTCGCGCTGATCGACGGCGAGGTTCGGCTCACCTATTCCCAATTGAATGCGCGCGCCGAGTTGGTCGCAATCCACCTGAGTAGCCTGGGCGCAGGACCGGGTTGTTTTGTCGGGCTTTGGCTTGCGCGCGGTATGGAGCAATGGGTCGCGCAAGCCGGCATTGCCAAGGCCGGTGCCGCCTGGCTGCCACTGGATTCGCAAACGCCGGCCGACCGGGTCGAGGTCTGCCTGCAGGATGCCCAAGCTCGCTGGTTGATCACCGATGAGACGACGCCAAAACGGGAGGGCGGATTCACTGCCGAGTTGCTGACTTTGGCAATGCTGACCGCTCCGATCTCGACGGCGCCGCTGCCCCGGCCTGCGGCTCAGCGCACAGACCCGGCCTATGTGATCTACACCTCGGGCTCGACCGGAAAACCCAAGGGTATCGTCGTCACGCAGGCCAGCATCTGCCATTTCTTGCGCAGCGAAAATGAGCGCCTCGGTGTGACCCAGTCAGACCGGGTCTACCAGGGGTTTTCGATTGCCTTCGACATGTCTTTCGAGGAAGTCTGGATCAGCTATCTGGTTGGCGCCACGCTCTGGATCGCACCTGCCGAAGTGGCGGTCAATCCTGAAATCCTGCCGCAGACGCTCAGGCAACAGGGGATCACGGTCCTGCATGCGGTGCCCACGCTGCTGGCGCTTTTCGAACAGGATGTGCCATGTCTTCGTCTGATCAATCTGGGCGGTGAAGTGTGCCCGTCGGCGCTGGTGGCGAAGTGGGCAAGACCGGGCCGGCAGATCTTCAACAGTTATGGGCCGACCGAGGCTACAGTGTCAGCCAGCATGGCTGAAATCCGGGAGGATGAGCCGGTGACCGTGGGAACGCCGCTGGCCAACTATGTGCTGCTGGTCGTCGATGCCGATCTGAGCGCGGCATCTCCGCCGCACATGCGGTTGCTGCAGCAAGGCGAAGTCGGTGAACTCTGCATCTGTGGCCCCGGCGTGGCCTTCGGCTACCTGGGGCGACCGGAACTGACCGCAGAAAAATTCCTGCCCAACCCCTGGGCGAGCGAGGAGGGCGGTGAAGACAGGCTCTACCGCACCGGCGACCTGGCACGCATCGATGAACAGGGCCGGATCGAATGTCTGGGTCGCGTCGATGATCAGGTGAAACTGCGCGGCTTCAGGGTCGAACTGGGGGAAATCGAGGCCCATCTGGCCTTGCTGCCAGACATCGCCACGGCGGCGGTCTTGTTGCGCGAGGACGATGGCCTGGAACAATTGGTCGCCTTTGTGCTTGTGCATGATGTCGACGGGATCCTGGCGGCGGCGCGCACTAGCCAATGGCGGCAGGCGCTGGCTTCGAGCCTGCCGCCCTATATGGTGCCCGGCCGTTTTGAAGTGATGTCGGCCTTGCCACGCCTGGCCTCGGGCAAGGTCGATCGCAAGCAGCTTAAAAACGCGGACCTGACGATCGCAAGCAGCGGTCTCGAGCCGGTTGGCGACATGCCCCGGGATGCCGCTCAGGCCTACCTTCTTGGCTTGCTCGTGCGGCTTTTCCCAGGACAGCCAATGCGGCAGGCCGCTGATTTTTTCGATGACTTGGGTGGGCATTCTTTGCTTGCAGCCAGGCTTGCCTCGGCGATCCGCGTTGATCCGCGCTATGCCTTGTTTTCGGTGCGCGAGGTCTATCAGCACCGCAGTCTGGGGGCGATTGCAGCGGCGATGAAGGCTGGCGAGACCGCCAATTCGGCTGAGTCTGCGCCAACTGCAGCCGCTCGCCGATTCACCGTCGTGCCGACATGGCAACGCTGGTTGTGCGGAGCGGCGCAAGCGCTGGCAGTTCCGCCGCTGGTCGCCTTGCGGATGATGCAGTGGTTGGCACCGTTCTTCATGTTTCACTTTCATACTGGCGACCCGAGTGATTCAGTTGGCCTGGCTGTACTATTTTCGATGGGGGCTTTTGTGGCCGCCATCGGCCTGTCCTTCATCGTCACCGTGGCAGGCAAATGGCTGGTGCTCGGCCGGGCAAGGCCAGGCCGCTATCCCTTGTGGGGAATGACTTATTTCCGCTGGTGGCTGGCCGACCGTCTGATCGAAGCTGCGCCTGCGCATATGTTGTCGGGCAGTTCGCTGCTGCCGATTTACCTGCGTGCCCTGGGCGCTTCGATCGGGCGCGACACGGTGATCGGTTCGGTGACGATCCGGGCGCCGGATCTGCTGCACATCGGCGATGGCGCCAGCCTGGGCACCGTGGTCAACCTGGAGAACGCGCGCGTCGAAGCCGGGGAGTTGATCCTGGGTCCGATCGAGATCGGTGCCAACGCCCATGTGGGTTCATTTGCTGTACTTGAGGGCAATGTCGCGCTGGGGAAATTTGCTCACCTGGACGGCATTTCCGCCTTGTCAGAAGGGCAAAAGTTGCCGGACTTCGGGCGCTGGAGCGGCTCGCCGGCAAGCGACATCGGCGCCTTCGATCCGGGCAAGCTGGCGCCCCGACCGGTGCTGGAAGCTTGGCGTCCCTGGGCCGAAGGTCTGATTTTTTCGATCGGCGGCCTGATGATCGCCTGCCTGTTTTTCCTGCCGGTCTTCCCGGCATTCATGCTGATTGACGGCATCGAGGACAGCAATCTATTGGCCTGGCTGCAAGACGATTTGATCGGCATCCAATGGTTGAAATACCTGCTGTTGTCGATGCCTGCCAGCGCCTTGCTGATCCTGGCCACGGCGCTGGTTTCGGCAGTGATTCGCTGGACTGTGCTGCCGCGTATGACCGTCGGTCGCTGGGCCGTGCACAGCCGGACTTATTACGCCAAATGGCTGGTCAACCAGATTCAGGAAAACAGCTTGCAGGTGCTGCATGGCGTTTATGCCACCGTGTTCGCGCCGGCCTGGTACCGGCTTCTCGGCGCCAAGGTCGGCCGCCATGCGGAGCTCTCGACGGCGCTCGGTGTGGTGCCCGACAAACTTGAAGTCGGTGATGAATGCTTTGTTGCCGACGGCGTATTGCTGGGCGACGAGGACATCGATGGCGGTTGGGTCACGACGCAGGCGACCGTCTTGTCGCGGCGCAGCTTTGTCGGCAACGGTGCTTATGTTCCGCAGGGAGTTGTTCTCCCCGAGGGGGTGTTGATCGGCGTTCATACCCATGTGCCGGCCAACGATGCGATGAAACCGGGCGAAACCTGGCTGGGTACGCCGCCGATCCGCTTGCCAGCGCGCGAGCAGGTCATGGGGTTCGCCGACTCGCTGACCTATAACCCGTCGCCGTTGCGCCGTTTGGCGCGCGGCCTGGTCGAGACAATTCGCATCGTTTCCCCCCATGCAATCGCCATCGCGACCGGTTACACCATCGTGCTGATTTTGATGCCTGCTGCTGACGATGAACGCTGGTTGGACGTGATTGGCGGACTCACCGCCGCCGGCCTGCTCTACGGGCTCCTGAGCCTGGCCTTTGTGGTGCTGTTGAAATGGACATTGATTGGTCGATACAAACAGCGGGCGGTGCCGATGTGGACATTCTTTGTCTGGTTCAGCGAAGCGGTGACCAATTTGTACGAAGGTGTGGCAGTGCCCAATTTCCTGCGCTATCTGCGCGGCACGCCCTGGCTGCCCTGGGCTTTGCGCTTGCTAGGCGCCAGATTCGGGCGCGGTGTCTATCTCGACACGACCGACATCACCGAATTCGATTGCGTCAGCATCGGTGATTACAGCGAACTGAATGCCCTGTGTTGCCCTCAGACCCATTTGTTTGAAGACCGGATCATGAAGATCGATCAGGTCTGGATTGGATCACGGGTCACGTTGGGAGCGCGCAGCACGGTGCTGTATGGCGCGCAGGTCGGTGATGAGGCCAGACTCGGTCCTTTGACCTTGGTGATGAAGGGCGAGTCGCTCCCCGCCGGGTCTTCTTGGCATGGCTGCCCCGCCATGCCGCGGCATCCCCGGGATCTTTGATGACTCATCAAGCGCTGGCCGTGCGCTGGCTCGACCTGCCGCGGTTGGATCAGTTGAGCGACGTGCAACTGCCTTCGCAAGCGCCGCTGGTCTTGGGTTTGAGGCTGCCGCAAAACCAACAACGCCCCCAGGCCAGGCTGGCTGCCAGGGATCTGCTGCGCGCGGCTTTGAGCGGCTATTGCGGGCTGCCACTCGACGAAATCGAGCTGAACGAACAACCGGGACAGGCACTGCATGCGCTGGCGGCAGACCCGATCGGCCTTTCGATCAGCCATGCGCGCGGGGCCTGTCTGGTCGGCATGATCGAGGGCGCTGCGATCGGCGTTGACTTGCTCGATCTCGATGAGGTTGTTGACGGACCGAGCGCCTGGAGCCGCAGCGAGCGAGAGCGGATGGCGCGAGACTATTTCGGTCAACCATTGTTGGCAACAGCAGACCTTGCTGAAGATTTCGCCCGTGCCTGGTGCAGGTTCGAGGCCGGTCTGAAATGCCTCGGCTTGTCGCTGACCGAATGGAATCAGGACCTGTCGGATCGGCTGGCAGGCTGCGACATCGCTGATCTGGAACTTCCTGCACCCTGGATCGGTGCGGTGGCCTGGCGCGCTCGGTAGAATCCCGCAGTTCATTGGCCAAGCCGCCCCGGTTTGGCGCGCACTGCGATATTCCATGTCCACACCGAAGCATTTGCACCATTTCGAAGGCGGTAACGCCCTGTCGGCATTCCGCGGCCAGGCCTTGCTGCTGCGCCTGCAGACGGTCAATCCACGCATCAATGGTCTGCAAGCCCGCCATGTCCATTGGGCCTGGAGCGACGCAGCGCTGTCGGCCGGAGAACTGTCGCGGCTGGCGGCCTTGCTGGACTATGGTGATGCCTCCATCGATACCGATGCAGCGGCCAGTGTGCTGGTTGTGGCGCCGCGCTTGGGTACGGTCAGCCCCTGGGCTTCAAAGGCGACCGACATCGCACACAACTGCGGCTTGCCCGTGCACCGCCTCGAGCGCGTTACCGAGTACCGGATCAGCTTGAAACCGGGGCTGCTTGGCGGGGTCAAGGTGCTGAATGCAAATGAGCTCTCTGCCTGCGCCGGGTTGCTGCACGACCGCATGCTGGAGAGCGTGCTGTCGGCGCGCGAGGATGGGGCTTTGCTGTTCGATGCCAAGCCGGCCCAGTTGCTTGAGCTTGTCGACCTGCTGGGCCAGGGCAGGGCGGCGCTGGTGGCGGCGAACCAGAATTTCGGCCTGGCGCTCTCGGCCGACGAGATCGACTACCTGCACACCGCTTTCGCCGGACTCAATCGCAACCCGAGCGATGTCGAACTGATGATGTTTGCCCAGGCCAACAGCGAGCATTGCCGCCACAAGATCTTCAACGCGCAGTTCAGCGTTGATGGCGAGCCGCAGGCGCTGAGCCTGTTCGGCATGATCCGCAATACCGAGAAGCTCAACCCCCAGCATTCGATCGTTGCCTATTCGGACAACTCGGCGGTGATGGAGGGCAACGAGATCGAACGCTGGATGCCAGCGGGCGATGGCTCGGCAGCGCGCTACGAAGCGCGACGCGAAACCGCCCATGTGCTGATGAAGGTCGAGACCCACAACCACCCGACCGCGATCGCGCCATTTCCGGGTGCTGCAACCGGAGCTGGCGGTGAGATCCGCGACGAAGGTGCGACCGGCCGCGGCGCCAAGCCCAAGGCCGGCATCAGCGGCTTTACCGTTTCCAATCTGCGTCTGCCCGGCCTTGACGAACCGTGGGAGCAGGCCAATGTCGGCCGACCCGCGCATATCGCCAGCCCGCTGCAGATCATGACTGAAGGGCCGCTTGGCGCGGCGGCTTTCAACAATGAATTCGGCCGGCCGATCCTCGGCGGCTATTTCCGCGTCTACGAGCAGGAAGTCGACGGCGTGCAGCGCGGCTATCACAAGCCGATCATGATCGCCGGTGGCATCGGCGCGATCCGCAGCGACTTGACGCACAAGATCGCTTTTCCAGCCGGTTCACTGCTGATCCAATTGGGTGGCCCGGGTATGCGCATCGGCATGGGCGGCAGTGCTGCCAGTTCGATGGCGGCCGGCACCAATACCGCCGACCTCGATTTCGACTCGGTCCAGCGTGGTAACCCCGAGATGGAGAGGCGCGTGCAGGAAGTCATCAATCATTGCTGGGGCCTGGCCGAACGCAACCCCTTGCTGGCGATCCACGATGTTGGCGCTGGCGGCATTTCCAACGCCTTCCCGGAACTGGTCAACGATGCCGGCCGCGGCGCGCGGTTCGACTTGCGTCAGGTGCCGCTGGAAGCCTCGGGTCTGGCGCCCAAGGAAATTTGGTGCAACGAGAGCCAGGAACGCTATGTGCTGGCGATCGCGCCTGCAAGCTTGCCGCTGTTCCAGGCGCTGTGTGATCGCGAGCGCTGCCCTGTCGCCGTCGTTGGCGTCACGACCGAGCAGCCTGATCTGGTCCTTGAAGAAGGCCCTGGCGGCGAACGCGTGATCGACATGCCGATGGATGTGCTGCTGGGCAAGCCGCCGAAGATGCAGCGCGATGTGCAGCGGGTGGCTCGGGCGGGCGGTCGCCTGGAGCTGACCGGGGTCTCGCTGGCGCAAGCCGCCTATGACGTGCTGCGGCATCCGACCGTGGCCTCCAAGCGCTTTTTGATCACGATCGGTGATCGCACGGTTGGCGGGCTCAATGCGCGCGACCAGATGGTCGGTCCCTGGCAGGTGCCGGTGGCTGACTGCGCGGTCACCCTGGCTGATTTCAATGGTTTTGCCGGCGAGGCCTTTGCGATCGGCGAGCGCACGCCGCTGGCCGCTGTGGACGGGCCGATTTCGGGCCGCATGGCGGTAGCCGAGGCGATCACCAATCTGCTCGCCGCGCCGATCGAACTGTCACGGGTCAAGCTGTCGGCCAACTGGATGGCCGCTTGCGGCGAGCCGGGCGAGGACGCCGCGCTGTTTGACACGGTCAAGGCGGTGGGTATGGAACTTTGCCCGGCGCTGGGTATCTCGATTCCGGTCGGCAAGGATTCGTTGTCGATGCGTACCCGCTGGTCCGGGGCCGATGGGGCCGAGTTGCAGGTCACCGCGCCGGTGTCCTTGATCATCACCGCCTTCGCAACGCTGGCCGATACGCGCGGCAGCTTGACGCCGCAGTTGCAAGCTGGCGACACCAGCCTGATCCTGGTCGATCTGGGCCAAGGGCGGGCGCGCATGGGCGGCAGCATCCTTGCGCAGACCTTGAACCAGTTCGGCCATGAACTGCCCGATCTCGACGATGCCAGGCAGTTGCAGCGCCTGGTGCTGGCGGTGAATGAATTGCGCGCCGCCGGCAAGCTGCTGGCTTATCACGATCGCAGCGATGGCGGACTCTGGTCAGCGGCCTGCGAGATGGCTTTTGCCGGCCATGTCGGCCTGAGCCTGAATGTTGACATGCTGGTCACCGAGGGCGACGGCATCCAGGACAGCCGCGCCGATTTTGGCGACTCGAAGAACTGGACCGGTCAGGTCAGCGCCAGGCGCGAAGAGCTGACGCTGAAAGCGCTGTTCAATGAAGAACTCGGCGTGCTGCTGCAGGTTCGCACCGAAGAGCGCGATGCGGTGATGCAGGTGTTGCGCGCGCATCAGTTGTCCAAGCACAGCCATGTGGTCGGCAAGCCCAACCACAGCGGCATGGTCGAGGTCTGGCGCGATGCCAAGAAGGTCTTCAGTGCGCCGCTGGAAGACCTGCACAAGGCCTGGGATGCGGTCTCATGGCGGATAGCGCAACTGCGCGACAACCCGGTCTGCGCCGATTCGGAACATCAGCAGACCGGCCTGGCGGGCGACCCCGGCCGCCATGTCAGCTTGAGCTTCGATCCGCAGGAAAATCCGTCCGCCCCGTTCATCAATCGGGGCGCTCGGCCGAAGCTGGCGATTCTGCGCGAGCAGGGCGTCAACTCGCAGGTCGAGATGAGCTATGCGATGGCGCTGGCGGGCTTTGATACTTTTGACGTCCACATGAGCGATCTGCAGTCGGGCGCCGCCAGCTTGGATCAGTTCAAGGGCTTTGTTGCCTGCGGCGGCTTCAGCTACGGCGACACGCTCGGCGCCGGCGAAGGCTGGGCCCGCTCGGTCATGTTCAACCCGCTGCTGGCGGATCAGTTCAAGGCCTTTTTTGCCTGCTCCGACAGCTTTGCGCTCGGTGTCTGCAATGGCTGCCAGATGATGGCGGCCTTGTCGCCGATCATCCCCGGTGCACAGAACTGGCCAAAATTCACCCGCAACCGCAGCGAGCAGTTTGAGGCCAGGTTGGCGATGGTCGAGATCCTGCCCAGCCCGAGTCTGTTCTTCAGCGGTATGGCGGGCAGCCGCTTGCCGATTGCTGTCTCGCATGGCGAGGGCTTTGCCGATTTCTCGCAGCGTGGTGATGCCGGCAAGGTCGCGCGCGCCATGCGCTTCGTCGACCACCAGGGCCAGCCGACCCAAACCTATCCGCTCAATCCGAATGGCAGCCCGGACGGCCTGACCTCGGTGACCACCGCCGACGGCCGCTTCACCGTGCTGATGCCGCACCCCGAGCGGGTTTTCCGCAATATCCAGCTGAGCTGGACTTCAGGCGATGTCAGCGAGCTCAGCCCCTGGATGCGGATGTTCCGCAATGCGCGGGCCTGGGTCGGCTGATACAGGCTCAGTCCTGGTTCAAACCATCGAGCAAGCTGTAGGAATGCAGCTTGGCTTGGTTGTCATGGACCGCGCAGGCAACGATGAACTCATCGGCACCGGTGCGCTGCATGGTGGCTTGCAGGCCGGCGCGTACGCTGGCCGGCGAGCCGGCAATCGTTTCGGCCAGCATCCGCTCGACGCCGGCTTTTTCCTGGGCATTCCAGCGCCCTTCCATGCTGTCTACCGGTCGCGGCAACGGCCCGCGCTGGCCGCGCTGCATGCCGAGAAATCGCAGTTGCAGCGAGGTCAAGAGCATGGCCGCCTCGGCGTCGCTGTCGGCGACGATCAGGTTCAAGGCCACCATCGCGTAGGACTGCGGGTGCCTGCTGCTGGGCCGGTAGCTGCTGCGGTAGATCTGCAGCGCCTGCATCAGCAAGTCGGGCGCGAAATGCGAGGCAAAGGCGAAGGGCAGGCCGAGGTAAGCCGCCAGCTGGGCGCTGTAGAGGCTCGATCCGAGCAGCCAGATCGGCACTTCGGTGCCCTGGCCCGGAATCGCTCGCACCACCTGACCCGGCCTTGCCGGCGCGAGATAGTTCTGCAACTCGATCACGTCTTCCGGGAAGCGGTCTTCGGCCGAATTATCCAGATGGCGGCGCAGCGCACGCATCGTCGGCCCATCGGTCCCCGGCGCACGGCCCAGGCCGAGGTCGATGCGGTCAGGGAACAAGGTGGCCAGGGTGCCGAACTGCTCGGCAATCGTCAGCGGCGCATGGTTTGGCAGCATGATGCCGCCTGAACCGACGCGGATGCGTTGCGTGGCGGCTGCCAGTTGGCCGATCAATACAGCGGTGGCCGAGCTGGCTACACCCTCCATATTGTGGTGCTCGGCAACCCAGAAACGCTGGTAGTTCAAGCCGTCGGCATGCTGTGCCAAGGCGATCGATTGGCGCAAGGCGCCAGCGGTATCGCTGCCTTCGACAATCGGGGCGAGATCGAGAATTGACAATGGAATCATGTGGCTAGTCTAGACTGGACGGCAATACCCCTGCCCGGAGCCCTCTTGATTGCTGCCATCCCCCGCTATTCCCGCATCGATGCCTTGCGCGGTTTCGCCATCGTCTGGATGGCGCTGTTCCATTTTTCTTTCGATCTGAACCATTTCGGCTGGCTGGTTCAGGACCTCTACCGCGACCCTTTCTGGACGCTGCAGCGCTCGGCTATCGTCAGCCTGTTCCTGTTCTGTGCTGGCATCGGGCAGGCCATGGCCATCGAGCAGGGCCAATCCTGGCGGCGCTTCTGGCAGCGCTGGGCCCAGGTGGCGGCCTGTGCCTTGCTGGTTTCTGCTGGCTCCTGGTGGATGTTCCCGCACAGCTGGATCAGCTTTGGCGTCCTGCACGGCATGGCGCTGATGCTGCTGATCCTGCGTTGGGCCGGGCCGCGCTTGCCGCTACGGGTCTGCTGGCCTGTCGGCTTGGCGCTGCTGCTGGCGCCGCGGTTCTGGTCGCATGCCTTCTTTGATACGCGCTGGACCAACTGGGTCGGGCTGATCACGCAAAAGCCGGTGACTGAAGACTATGTGCCGATCCTGCCCTGGCTTGGCGTGATGCTGCTCGCTTTCGCGCTGGGGCGCTGGGTGATCGTGCGTAGGCCGCAGTTGATCAGCGGAGCCTTGCCTGCTTTCCTGAGCCCGCTGGCGCTGCTTGGGCGCTGGTCCTTGAGCTTTTACATGCTGCATCAACCGGTTTTGATCGGTTTGCTGGCGCTAGCCGCTACGATGCGCAGATGAGTTCCAATAAAACGCTTTTCGGCTTCCACGCCGTGTCCGTGCGCCTGAAGACGCATCCCGAATCAGTCATCGAGATCCATGTCGATGCGACAAGGCGCGACCAGCGCATGCGCCAGTTCATCGCCCGCTCCAAGGACGCCGGCGCCAAGGTGATTGAAGGCAATGACGAACAACTGGCCAAGATCGCCGGTACAACCCGCCATCAGGGCGTGGCGGCGCGGGTGCAGGCCTTGCTGATGCCGCATTCGCTCGACGATGTGATGGAAGACATCAAGGGCATGCCCTTGCTGCTGATACTCGACGGCGTGACCGACCCGCACAACCTCGGCGCTTGCTTGCGCGTGGCCGATGGGGCCGGCGTGCATGCGGTGGTGGCACCCAAGGACAATGCCGTCGGTTTGAATGCCACGGTGGCCAAGGTGGCCAGTGGTGCTGCAGAGACCGTGCCTTATGTCATGGTGACCAACCTGGCGCGCTCCCTGAAAGAGCTCAAAGAGTTCGACGTCCTGGTCGTCGGCACCTCGGACCAGGCCGAACAATCGATCTATGAGCTCGACCTGAACCGGCCGGTGGCCTTGGTGCTGGGCTCTGAAGGTGACGGACTGCGGCAGTTGACCGCCAAGACCTGCGATGTATTGGTACGCATCCCAATGCAGGGCGCGGTGGAAAGCCTCAACGTCTCGGTCGCTGCAGGCGTCTGCCTGTTTGAAGTGCTGCGTCAGCGTCAGGCCGCGCAAAAAAAACGGTTTCCTGAATCAACCCTTTGATTTCGTCATAAAGCCAATATGCCAGTCATTGCAGTCAATCATCCCCTCATCAAGCACAAGATCGGTCTGATGCGCGAGGACGATATTTCGACCAAGAAATTCCGTGAACTGACAGCCGAAGTGGCGAGGCTGCTGGCCTATGAAGCGACGGTGGATTTCCCGCTTGAAAAAACGATGATCGAATGCTGGAGTGGCCCGACCGAGATCGACCAGATCGCTGGCCGCAAGGTCACCGTCGTGCCGATATTGCGCGCCGGACTGGGAATGCTTGACGGTGTTCTCGACATGATTCCGAATGCCAAGATCAGCGTCGTCGGCCTGGCCCGCGACCATGAGTCGCTGCAACCGGTGCATTATTTTGAACGTTTTGTCGGTCAATTGGCTGAGCGTACGGCCCTGATCGTCGACCCGATGCTCGCCACCGGCGGCTCATTGATCGCGACGATCGAGTTGCTCAAACGCCGTGGCTGCAAGGACATCCGCGCGCTGGTGCTGGTCGCCGCCCCCGAGGGCATCGCTGCGCTGACCCGGGCCCATCCGGAAGTCCGCTGCTGGACCGCCGCGATCGACAGCCACCTGAATGAACAGGGCTACATCATCCCCGGCCTCGGCGACGCCGGCGACAAAATCTTCGGGACGAAAGAAGGCTAGTAGCCTTCTTTCGATCTTCGAGGGCGAGTAGCCTTCTTTCGATCTTCGATGGCTTATAGCCTTCTTTCGATCTTCGAGGGCGAGTAGCCTTCTTTCGATCTTCGAGGGCCAGTAGCCTTCTTCCAGACCCTGCCCACTCTGAACTGCGCACGGGTACTCTCGGGCGTGCGCTTGCGCGACTATGTGATTGGAACGCTGATGGGACTGCCTCTGCCGGTCCTTTTGACTGCCTGATCACGGCGGAGCGCAAGCTCTAGGTTCGTTGGCCGCCGCTCTGCGGTTACCATGGCGGCCACCTTAGAGACTGCCAACCAAGACATCCGGAGCCGCCCCTTTGCCAGCCCCCTCCGCCGCAGAACTGTTCCGCCACCTGAGCGCCGAAAAGTCCGCGTTTTACCGCTGCATCATGAATGTCTTTGCAGCCGCCAAGCGGCAGTACCGGCTGCAGTTGCGCCCGGACGAAGTGCTCGCCGAAGCGGTCTGGCCGGATGCCATACCGCGCATCGAAGAGGTTAACGCCGCCCTGGCGCAACTGGCCGAATGGGGTAATCTGGAGTCGCAACCCGACACCGCGCGTGTGTCCTCCCTGAGTGACTTTTATCGGGCACGTTTCCTGTACCGCCTATCGCACGAAGGCGAGGCCGTCGAGGCCGCTCTGCTGGTGTTCTTCCAGACCCTGCAGCGTCGTGCCGAGTTGCAAACTGTGGCCCTGGAAGATATTGCCAGCCGCCTGCTGGCACTGCGCCAATTGCTGGAGCAGGGCCATGCGGATACAGCCGAGGGCCACGCACTGGATGTGGCCAAGGCGCACCAGATCCTGCGGGACTTGGTTGCCGTGTTCACCGACCTGGCCGAAAACGCGCAAGCCTTTATGGCCGGCGTGGCGCGCAGCCTGGAACTGCAGCAGGCGCAGGCCCACACCATCGTGGCCTACAAGCGCCGGCTGATCGATTACCTCGACCGTTTTCTGGGCGACCTCGTACGCCGCTCCGACGCCATCGCCCAGCTCATCACGCAATTAGCGCCGCACATGGACGCCGTCTTTCTGCAGATCGCCGAACGCGAAGCGCGTGATGCCGCTCCCGGTGATGCGCAAGACCAGACCGACGAGCGCCTGCGCCGCTGGCAGGCCTGGCGCGAGCGCTGGAAGGGCTTACGCGGCTGGTTCCTGCCCACCGGCACCGAGCCGCCCCAGGCCGAACTGCTGCGCGCCCGGGCGCGCGCCGCCATTCCGCAACTACTGGGCGCGATCGCCACCCTGAACGAGCGGCGCAGCGGGCGCAGTGACCGCTCTGCCGACTTGCGCACCCTCGCCACCTGGTTTGCCGCCTGCGACAGCGAAGGCCAGGGCCACCGGCTGGCACGCGCCGCCTTCGCGTTGCAGCCGGCGCGGCATTTTTCGCTCGCCGTGCAATCCGAAGAAGACATCCCGGCCAGCACACCCTGGGCCGAGGCACCGCCGCTGCAGATTAACCCGCGCCTGCGCGAATATGGCGAGGCCGCTCCGCGCGGCGCGCTGGCCCAGGTGCGTGACCGCAGCACCGAGCGCGCCCTGATGGCCCAGGCGCTGGGCGAGGAATCACGCCAAGTGGAGGCAGCCCGGCAGCGCTTGGCCACTGGCAAACCCATGCGCCTGTCCGAACTCGGAGAGCTCGACAGCCACGCCTTCGGCCTGTTTTTAAATCTGCTGGGCGAAGCCCTGGCCGAGCAAGCCAACCCGGACCAGGCGGTGGAGCGCCAGACCGGCGACGGCCTGCTCAGCATCCGCATGGAGCCGCTGGACGCAGCCAGCCTGGCGCAGATACGGACGCCGGGCGGCGTCTTTTCGGGACGCGACCATTTGCTGACGATTTCCCTCACGCGGGAACACAGATGAGCACCTCAAAGGGCCGCGCCATACCCCGCCAGGACAGCCAGCGCCTGGGCGAACTGCAAAAGGCCCAGGCACAGGACGAATTCCGGCGCGCCGTGCGTGCCCTGCTGATGCACCCGCTGATGGGCGCGGCGCACGAAGACTTCCCCGCAGTACGACGCCAGGCCGAGCGCCTGCGCGACTGGTTTGCGCGCGAGGCCGCCTGGCCCCTGCATGTGGAGCGCGATGGTGCACGCCTGTTCAAGCGCCCGGCCGATCTGCTCGATACCACGCGCGGCCTGGCAGGTTATGACCGGCGGCGCTATGTGCTGCTGTGCCTGGCCTGTGCCGTGCTGGAACGTGCCGATGCGCAAATCACCCTGCAGCTGCTAGGCGAGCGCCTGATGCAACTGGCGGCCGACCCGGCGCTGGAATCGCGCGGGTTTGCCTTCACGCTGCGCAGCGCGGCCGAGCGGCGCGAGCTGGTCTGCGTTTGCCGCACCCTGCTGGAATACGGCGTGCTGCAGCGCGTGGCCGGTGATGAAGAACACTTTATCCACGACAACGGCGGCGCCCAGTCGGATGCGCTGTACGACGTGCAGCGGCGCATGCTGGCCGGTATGTTGGCAGTGATGCGTGGTCCTTCGACCTGGCCCGCTGAACAGGCCCCCGTCAGCTTTGAAGATCGGCTGCAGACGCTGGTGGCTGAGCCAGACGCCGACGGCGAACAGGGCCGGCGCGACACCATCCGCCACCGCCTGACACGCCGCCTGCTGGATGACCCTGTCGTCTACAGTGCCTCGCTGGACGCGGAGACTCAAGCCTATTTTTTCAACCAGCGCGGCCCCCTGGCAAGCCGGATCTGCGACGCCACCGGCCTGACGCCCGAGCAGCGCGCCGAGGGCCTGGCCCTGAGCGACGAGAACGGCCAGCTGACCGATGTCTCAATGCCAGCCGAAGGCACCGAAGCCCACGCCACCCTTCTGGTGGCCGAGCACCTGGCTGAGACCCTGCGCGACTTGAGAAAGCCCGCGCTGCTGACCGACGCTGCAGTGGCGGCCTTTCTGCGCGGCGCGGTCGTCCAGTACGGTCGCTACTGGCGCAAATCGGCGCGCGAGCCCGGTGCCGAAGTCGAGCTGGCCGAGATCGCGCTGGACAAACTGCACCGCTTGCAGTTGATTGCACGGGCCGATGGCGAGATTCGCGCACTGCCCGCCATCACCCGTTTTGCCATTGGCTCGGCTGAACTGCAGACCACGGCATCACCTAAAGCAACCATGAATAAATCGCTGTTTGACCTATGACTGACTCGCTCTTTGATTCCCCCGCTGAGGCCCCCGCGCACGCTCGCCCGGCTCTGCCTGAGCCGCTGCGCGAACGCTGGCAACCGCTGCGTCTGGGTCTGGTGGAACTGTTTCATTACGACAGTGAGGAGTTCTGGTTCCGCGATGGCCACCTGCTGTTGCGGGGCAACAATGGCACCGGCAAGTCAAAGGTACTGTCCCTGACGCTGCCGTTTTTGTTTGACGCGCAGCTGCGGCCCTCGCGCATAGAACCCGATGCCGACAATGGCAAGCGCATGTCCTGGAACCTGCTGATGGGCAGCTACCCGCGTCGTATCGGCTACAGCTGGATTGAGTTTGGCCGGGTCGATGCCAATGGCACCCCGCACTACCTGACGCTGGGCGCCGGGATGTCCGCGGTGGCCGGCAAGACCGCCGTGGACAGTTGGTTCTTCCTGCTCGAAGGCGGCAAAGAGGGCGGCGGTCCGCGCATCGGCCAGGACCTGTGGCTGACCAACGAGCAAAAAGTGGTTCTGACACGCGAGCGCCTGCGCGATGCCGTGGAAGGCCATGGGCATGGTCAGGTGTTTGACACCGCACAAAGCTACCGCCGTGCCGTCGATGAGCGGCTGTTTCACCTGGGCGTCAAACGCTACGATGCGTTGATGGACACCCTGATCCAGCTGCGCCAGCCGCAGTTGTCCAAAAAGCCGGACGAAAACGGACTGTCGCATGCGCTGACGGAGGCCTTGCCTCCGATGCCGTCCGAGCTGTTGGCCGATGTAGCCGAAGCACTCAACCAGCTGGAAGAAGACCGCAAGCAACTGGAAGAAACCCGCCAACTGGAACAGGCCGTCAAACAATTTGAGCAGCGCTACCGCGGCTACGCCGGCACGCTCACGCGGCGCCAAGCCAAGGAGTTGCGCCAGGCCCAGAGCGCGTTTGAAAGGGCCAGCGAAGAACGCAACCAAACCCTGTTGGCCTTGCAACTGACGCAGGCTGCCGAGGCCGATACCCTGGCGGCACTTGAGACCGCCAAACGCCTGCTTGCCGCCGCCCGCGAACGCCTGCAGACCCTGCAAAGCGACCCGGCCAACCAGGATGCCAATCGCCTGAGTCAGGCCGAACAAGACGCCCGCGAGCGCCAACACGAAGCCACGGTTTGCGTCCAGCAGCGCGATGCGCAGCGCTTACAACAGGTGCGCGAAGAAAACCTGAGCAAAGAATCCGAGCAGCGCCTTCACGCCGCCCGGCGCGAGCTGGAATTGGCCCGCAACCAGTGTGCCCAGGACGCCGCGGTGACCGGCAGCAGCGCCGCGCTGGCTGACAACCCGCTGCACAGGCTGGCGTCTGAAGCGCTGGCTGAACTACCGGGCGCGCATCTCAGCGCTGCCGCAGTGGCGCTGCAGGAGATTGTCAGTGCCCGGCGCAAAGACATTCGTCACCTGGCGCAGCGCCACACGCTGTTCAGTGCAGCCCAGGCCAAGCTCCAGTTGCTGCAGGCCACGCAACGCGAGCGCCAGACCGAGCTGGAAGACGCAGCCGAGTTGCGTGCAGCAGCCGACCAGAACGCTGAAGCCGCTGGTGATGCACTGCTCACTGCCTGGACCGTGCACTGTGCCCAATTGCAGCAGCTGCAGCTCGACGCCGCACCCGCTTTGGAGCAACTCGCTACTTGGAGCGTGGGACTGATCGGCCCCAACCCGGCGTACGCCGCTTTGACCCAGGCCTATGCGCAAGCCAGCCTGGGCCATGCAGGCCAACAGTCAGATCTGGAGCGCCAGAGGCAAGCGCTGCAAGGAGAACGTGCCGCGCTAGTCAGCGAGAGCCAGCGCCTGGCCGCCGGGGTGGACGTCGCGCCAGTCGCACCCGTAACGCGTGCGTCGCAAGTACGCATGGGCCGCTTGGGTGCCCCGCTGTGGCAGGTGGTCGACTTTCAGCCGGGATTGGCCGCAGCCCAGCGCGCCGGACTGGAGGCCGCACTGGAGGCCAGTGGCCTGCTGGACGCCTGGATCGACCCGAACGGGCAGTTGACCGATGCCGCCGGTGCACCGCTGTGGGATGCCCAGTGGCAGTTGCGGTCCAAGGTGCAGGGCAGCAACCTGCTGGCTTACCTGCTGCCGGCGCTGCCCGAAAGCAGCATGCTGGCCCCCTCGCTGGTGGGCGCCTTGCTGGCCAGCGTCGCCTGCGGTGAAGCAGACGACAACACGGCCGAATCCTGGGTCGACAGCGATGGCCGTTACCGTTTGGGCACACTGGCAGGTGCCTGGTACAAGCCCGAAGCGGTCTACATCGGCAGTACGGCGCGGGCCAAGGCCCGGCAGCGCCGTCTGGACGCAATCCAGACGCAGCTACTGGCACTGGACGGTGCAGACGCAGCCCTGCTCCAACAATTGAACAGCTTGGCAGCGCAGCGCCGTCAGGCCGAACACGAGTGGCGCAGCGCGCCCAGCGATGACCCGCTGCGCGCCGCCCTGCTGGCAGCCGCCAGCGCCGAGCGTGCAGTGCTGCAGGCGCGCACCCGGCTGGACCAGTCCGACGCCCCCTGCCGTGTGGCCGAGCTCGACGTGCAGACCACGCGCGCCCAGTTGGAGCAAGACGCCAGCGATCTGCACCTGCCGCTGGCTTTTGATGCGCTGCCGGCTCTGGCCAGCGCCGTTGACCACTTTATGCAAAGCCAGCAGTTGCTGGTGCAAGCCGCGCGGGAATGGCGCAGCGCCTGGCCGCAGCACCTGCAGCAGCAAGAGCGCGAGATCGAGGCGCGGTTCGCCCTGGAGCAACGCGAGGAGGCATTGGCCACCGCCAGTGAGCGGGCCGAAACAGCACACGCGCGCTACAGCGTGCTGCAGGCGTCGGTGGGCGCCCAGGTGGAAGTGCTGCGCCAGCAATTGGGCGCAGCTGCACAAGCTGTCGAGACCGCCGACAGCGATGTCCAAAGCCTGCAAACCCGGGCAGCCCAGGCTGGCGAAGCGCGTGCCGTGGCCAGCACCCGGGCCGACACGGCAGAAACGCATTTGGCAGAACGCAGTGCCAGCCGCAGCCTGGCGGTGGAGCGGTTGCGGCGTTTTGCTGCGAGCAGCCTGCTGGCCTCGGCCCTGCCCGAATTTGCACAGCCGGACAGCAGCGTCGCCTGGACCATAGACCCGGCCCTGCACTTGGCGCGCCAAGTCGAGCAAAAGCTGATGCACCTGGCCGAGGACGCGGTCAGCTGGGAGCGCATCCAGCGCCAGGTGTCAGAAGACCTGACCGAGCTGCAGCGGGGCTTAAGCGCGCTGGGCCACCAAGCCAGCTCGCAGGCCAACGACTGGGGCTTTACCGTCCACATCACTTACCAGAACCGGCCCGAGCGGCCTGACACCCTGGCCGCGCATCTGGCCGACGACATTGCGCAGCGCAGCGAGCTGCTGACGGCGCGCGAGCGCGAGGTGCTGGAGAACCATTTGCAAGCAGAAATAGCGGCCGTCATCCAGCAGCTGATGCGCGCGGCTGACCAGCAGGTCAGTGCCATCAACGACGAGTTGCACAAGCGCCCCACCTCCACCGGCGTGCGCTACCGGCTGCAGTGGCAGCCGTTGACGCTGGAAGAAGGTGCACCCGCCGGGCTGGAGATTGCGCGCGAGCGCTTGCTGCACACCAGCTCCGACCTCTGGTCGGCCGAAGACCGGCGCGTGGTCGGTGCCATGCTGCAGCAGCAAATCGTGGTGGAGCGTGCCCGCTCGGACGCCGACACCAGTAGCGCCGGCAGCAGCTTGATCGACCAGCTGGCGCGCGCCCTGGATTACCGCCGCTGGCACCGTTTTCGGGTACAGCGCCAGCAGGACGGCCAGTGGCGCAAGCTGTCCGGCCCGGCCTCCAGCGGCGAGCGTGCATTGGGCCTGACGGTGCCGCTGTTCGCCGCCATCTCCAGCTTTTACGGCCGCGGCGGCAGCCCGCTGGCGCCACGTCTGATGCTGCTCGACGAGGCCTTTGCCGGCATCGACGACACGGCCCGCGCGCACTGCATGGGCCTGGTGCGCGCCTTCGACCTTGACTTTGTCATCACCAGCGAGCGCGAATGGGCCTGCTATGCCGAGCTACCGGGTGTGTCGATCTGCCAGTTGCAGCGGCGCGAAGGCGTGGATGCGGTGTTTGTCTCTCGCTGGAGCTGGGATGGCCGCGCCAAGCTGCGCACGGACGACCCGGACCGCCGCTTTCCTGCGCCATGACGCCATCGCCACCACCCGGCAAACCGGATGCGCGACTGCAGCGCCTGCTCGGCGGTGACGAACTCGCCGGCCTGCGTTTACGGCTGCGGCGTTACTTTGAACGGCGCAATGATTCCGTAACTGGAACTGTTAGCAGCGCAGGCGATGGCGATGGCGATGGCGATGGCGCATGGCAGGACGGCGTGCTGCAACTCTCCAAGCTCAATGCTGTCGAGCATGAGGCCGTGGCACAGCTCACGGGCCATCCGGCCCGCGCGTCGCGCTCCGCAGTTGCAAACCTTTCAGCGCGCATCGATATCGCAGCATTGAATGCGCTGCTGCAGGGCGCCGGCATCGCCGCCTCGCTGCGCGATGCGCTGGAACAGCTCGACGGCCCCATCGTTAACCGGCTGGCGGCCAAAGAGGAATTGCAGGCGCGCTGGGCAGAAGCCTGCAGCACCCCCTTGCTGTGTGGCGCACTCAAGGTTTGGTTGCATACACCGGCCGGCCTGAGCATGCTCAAGCGACTGGCGCGACAAAGCCCCGAAGCAGCAGTCCATCTGCTGGCGCGTGCCGATGCGGTCATGCAAAAGTTCCCGGCCCAAGGCCTGACGCGTGCGCAGCTGGCGGCCGACACCCTGGGCAATGCGCATGCACTGGACAACGGCCAGCCCACGGCCACGCTGGTGCTGGCAGTTTTGCTGCATGGCGAAGCCACCGCTGACGCAGATACCGAAAATGCCAGCCCGCCAGCGGCCGAACGGGCACGCGACATCTGGGCCCGTGCGGGTGTTCTGGTCAATGAACTGGCGCGACCGGCCCTTTTTTTGAATCTGCCAACGCAGGCCGCCAGCCCTTTTCAAGCGCTGGCGGGAGAACCTGGATTTTTGTCGCTGCGCCAACTGCTGCGCAGTCCAATCGCCTGGGCGATTGCCGGTGTGACGGTCTACGTGTGCGAAAACCCCAACATCGTGTCGATTGCAGCCGACCGGCTGGGTTCCGCCTGCGCCCCACTGGTCTGCACCGAAGGCATGCCCGCAGCGGCGCAGCGCGTGTTGCTGCTGCAACTGGCCCAAGCCGGTGCTTGCTTGCGCTACCACGGTGACTTCGATTGGGCGGGTCTGCAAATTGCCAACCATGTCATGGCACTCTGCGGCGCCCAACCTTGGCGCTTCGGCCACGAGGATTACGCGCAGGCCATCCGCACGGCGCCGCATACCGAGCGCGACCTGGGTGAATCCGCCATCAGTGCGCTTTGGGACGCTCAACTGGCACCCGCCATGCACCTGCACGGACTGGCGATTGCCGAAGAAGCGGTGGTGGCCCGGTTGCTCTTCGACCTGCGCCCGCTTGATCGGGCGCATCTGCACAACTGACCCTGACTTGCGGCGCAGCCTTGCGCCAGCCTACCTGCAAGCTCGAGCCAGCAGCTTCAAACCCACCCCAACCCACCCAGCAAGCCGCCCGCCAGCACGATCCAGACCAGGCTGATCCTGGTCTTCATGGTCAAGGCCAGCGTTGCTGCGATCAGGGCGAGTGATGTCAGCCGATGCTCCGGGGCGCTGACATAGGGTTCGGCCAGCAGCCAGCCGGTGGCCAGGAAGAGCCCGACCGTCAAGGGTGCCATCCCCGCAGTGAAGGCGCGCACGCCGATGCTTTCCCGGTTGGTCCTGGCCCACCTTGTCGCCATCATCACCACGGTGGTCGACGGCAACATGATGCCCGCCATGGCAGCGAGGGCACCGTTGAGTCCGGCGATATTCCACCCCAGCACAGCGACGAAAAGTACGTTTGGGCCGGGCGCGGCCTGGGCCAGCGCGATTGAACTGGTGAACTGTGTGTCGCTGAGCCAATGGGCCTGCCCGACGATGAAACGGTGCATTTCAGGGGCTGTAGTGATCGCACCACCAACGCATAGCAGCGACAGCATCAAGAAGTGCAGGAACAGGCTCAATAAATCGGCATTCATGGGCGCAAGCCCCGCCAAGCCATTGCCATGCCGAGGCCGCCCAATCCCAGCACCAGCATCGGCAAGGGCATATGGAAGCGGACGATCGCGATGATGGTCAAACCACTCAAGACCAGCGCGACATTGCGCCCGACCGGGTTGCGCTGGAATGTCGGGATCAGTTTCAGGGCAGTGGCAATGATCAGACCTGCAGACACCGCTCCCATGCCGCGCAAGGCGTTGACGACGACCGGATGCGAGGCCAGTTGGCCGTAAGCTGCAGCCAGGGCGATGATGACCAGGAACGGCATGACCAGCATGCCTGCCAGGGCCACCATCGCGCCGCGCAGGCCGAAATACCGGTCACCGATCATCAAGGCCAGATTGACCACATTGGGCCCGGGCAGCACCTGGGCGATGGCCAGGGTTTCGACGAACTCGTCGCGACTCAGCCAGCCAAGACGCTCCACCAGTTCGCGCTGCGAGATCGCCAGTACGCCGCCAAAGCCCTGCACCGCCAGTCGGTTGAAAGCCAGGTACAGGGCCAGGAGGGAAGCAGGTCTTGCCTTCGCCTGGCTCACCGCTGAACTTTCAATGCTTCCGGATTGACCAGATTGGTCGGCTGGCCCTTGATGAAGTTCAGCACATTGTCAAACGCGGCATCGAAATATTGTTCATAGCCGTCCTGTTCAACATAGCCAATATGCGGCGTGCAGACTGCATTCTCGAGTCGCAGCAGGGGATGACCTTGCAGGATCGGTTCGGTGTCAAACACATCGATAGCAGCCATGCCGGGCCGGCCGCGGTTCAGGGCTGACACCAAGGCGCCTTCGGCAATCAATTCGGCGCGCGAGGTGTTGACGAACAGCGACGTTGCTTGCATCAAGGTCAAGTCTTCGAGCGTGATCAGGCCGCGGTTGCTGTCGGTCAGGCGCAAATGCAGGCTGAGCACATCACTGCTTTCGAACAGGGCTTCACGGCTGGCTGCTGCGGTGTAACCATCGGCGAGCGCGCGCAGCCTCGAGGCTTCGCTGCCCCAGATCTGTACCTGCATGCCGAACGCACGGCCGTAACCGGCCACCAGTTGGCCGACGCGGCCATAGCCCCAGATCCCGAGCTTTTTTCCGCGCAGCAGCATGCCAACGCCAAAATTCGCCGGCATCGACGCAGCCTTCAACCCCGACTGCTGCCAGGCACCATGTTTGAGATTGCCGATATATTGGGGTAGGCGGCGCATCGACGCCATGATCAGGGCCCATGTCAGCTCGGCCGGCGCGACCGGCGATCCTTCACCTTCGGCCACGGCAATGCCCAGCCTTGTGCAGGTTTCAACGTCGATATGGCTACCGACCTTGCCAGTCTGCACGATCAACTTGAGTTTAGGCAGCTTCTCGAGCAACTGGCGATTGAAATGAGTCCTCTCGCGAATCAGCACCAGCACTTCGGCGTCGCGCAGACGCACGGACAATTGGCCATTGCCTTTGACTGAGTTGGTGAAAACCTTGGCGTTCAACGGGCCGAGCTTGGCCGCGCAACGCAGTTTCCTGACTGCGTCCTGATAGTCGTCGAGAATGATGATGTTCATGGCCTGCGCATTCTGCCTTGCCCGGAAGCGTAAATTCAGCGGGTCTGTTAATTCAGCCAGACTTCGGCCAATTGCCTCGGTTTCGAAGTGAGTCGGGCCCGATGTTGCAGACCCGATCAGCTTTCGCTTGGTTTGTCTTGCGCTGCATTCGGCCCACGCTCTTGCAGCGCCGTGACGGCATGCTTGATGTCGTCGGGCGACCAGAACAGCCAGCCCTTGCCGGTGATCAGTTCGCGTATCGCTTCGCTTTGCCCCTGGTTGACTTTGCCAGCTGCCAGCCCGAGGCGGATTTTCGTCTCGGCGTCGGCCATGCCGGCGGCGATCAAGTCCTGCAGCAAGCGCGACAACACGATCTCGCGGTAGCGCTGTGAAGTGAAAAGCTTGAAGCGGCCTGCCGGCACGTCATGCTCTTCCTGCAGTTGCGCCAGTTTGGCACCAGGCGAATCCGCATAAGATTTCGCTTCGAGCACCAGCAACTCGTTGCGTCCGAAATGCAGGGCCAGCAGGTCGATTTCGGGCTTGGGCAGTGACTGCTTGCCGATCTGGCCCTTTTCTTCCCGGGTCACGTTGACCTTGAATGACTTGCGGATCCAGTAGCCCTGCGTTTCAAGCAGTTTGGCGACCGTGGACTGGAATTGATCAACCGGGGCTGCGCTCAGGGCCATCAGGCGGCTTTCACCGGAATGGTCTTGGTCAGGCCCTGCGCAATGCGCTCACGCCATTCAGCCGGACCGGTGGTGTGAATGCTGGTGCCGGCGGCATCGACTGCCACAGTGACCGGCATGTCGACCACATCGAATTCGTAGATCGCTTCCATGCCCAGGTCGGCAAAGCCGATCACCGGTGCCGATTTGATGGCCTTGGACACCAGATAAGCCGCGCCGCCAACAGCCATCAAATAGACCGCCTTGTTGTCCTTGATCGCATCGATGGCGATCGGCCCGCGCTCCGATTTGCCGATCATCCCGATCAGGCCGGTCTGTTCCAACATCATGCGGGTCAGGCTGTCCATGCGGGTCGATGTCGTCGGGCCTGCCGGGCCGACCACTTCATCGCGCACCGGGTCGACCGGGCCGACGTAGTAGATGACGCGGTTGGTGAAATCGACCGGCAATGGCTCGCCCTTGGCCAGCATCTGCGAGATGCGCTTGTGCGCGGCATCGCGGCCGGTCAGCATCTTGCCGTTCAGCAGCAAGGTGTCGCCGGCCTTCCAGTTGGCGATCTCATCCTTGGTCAAGCGGTTCAGATCTACCTGGCGGCTCTTGTTGTAATCGGGCGCCCATTGCACATCGGGCCAGAGGTCGAGACTCGGTGCTTCAAGGTAGCTCGGTCCCGAACCATCGAGGACGAAATGCGCATGGCGAGTGGCCGCGCAGTTCGGAATCATCGCCACCGGCTTGGATGCCGCATGGGTCGGGTAGGTCTTGATCTTGACGTCGAGCACGGTGGTCAGGCCGCCCAGGCCCTGTGCGCCGATGCCCAGCGCATTGATCTTCTGGTACAACTCGATGCGCAATTCCTCGAGCTTGCTGTTCGGTCCGCGCGCCAGCAGGTCAAACATGTCGATGTCATCCATCAGCGACTCTTTGGCCATCAGCATGGCTTTTTCAGCCGTGCCGCCAACGCCCAGGCCGAGCATGCCCGGCGGGCACCAGCCCGCACCCATATCGGGCACGGTCTTGAGCACCCAGTCGACCAGTGAGTCATTCGGATTCATCATCACGAACTTGGCCTTGTTCTCCGAACCGCCACCCTTGGCCGCCACCATCACGTCGATCTTGTTGCCCGGCACCATGCTGACGCTGACGACCGCCGGCGTGTTGTCGCCAGTGTTCTTGCGTTCGAAAATCGGGTCGCTCAGGATCGACGCGCGCAGCTTGTTGTCGGGGTCGTTGTAGGCGCGCCGTACGCCCTCATTGATGGCGTCATCGAGCGAGCCGGCAAAGCCTTCCAGGCGCACATCCATGCCGATCTTGAGGAAGACGTTGACGATGCCGGTGTCTTGGCAGAGCGGCCGACGCCCTTCGGCACACATCTTCGAATTGGTAAGGATTTGCGCGATCGCATCCTTGGCTGCAGGGCTTTGTTCCTGCTTGTAAGCACGCGCCAGATGGGCGATGAAGTCAGCCGGGTGGTAATAGCTGATGTACTGCAATGCAGCAGCGATGCTGTCGACGAGGTCGGCGCAACGAATGACGGTCGTGCTCATGGGCAGGTCCAGGTGAGTGTTGGCGTGGATTACGCAGACCCTGGAGTTTACCGAAGCCGGACCAGCGCTTGGCCGACGAATATCTGCCGGCCCCGCCTCAATCGATCGGCTCAGGGCTCAGACCAGCCCTTGCTTGCTGGCCAGTACGGCAGCTTCGGCGCGGCTCGATACATTGAGCTTCTTGTAGATCGACTTGATATGGTCATTCACCGTGAACCATTTGATGCCCATCAGGTTGGCGATTTCCTTGATGGTGAAACCCTTGCTGAGGTAGGTCAGGACCTCGTTTTCCCTCGGCGTCAAGCGCTCCCATTCGGGTGGCGGATCAAGCACCACGCCGCGGCCGGGACTGAATTGAGCCGAGGACGAGAGGCTGCCAAAGCCTGTATGCGAGGTCATGGTGGCCTTGCTGACCGGCACGGGCGGGCGGAAATGCGCCAGCAGGCGGCGCGCAATGGCCGGTGACAAGGGCGGTTGCCCGCGCACGATGCGCTGCAATTCTTCGACCAGCACCTCGAAGCGGTCTTCCTTCAGCAGATAGCCATCAGCCCCGCATTGCAGCGCGGGGAATAAATGGTCGTCATCCGAATAAAGCGTGGTGACGATTTTCATTGATGGAGAGCCGGTCATTTCTGACAGGAACTCCATGCCATTGCCGTCCGGAAGCTCCAGGTCGACCAGAATCAGCTTGAAGTGACCATCCGGGCCGGACGATGCGTGTTTGGCGACATGTCGACGCGCAGTTTCCAGATCACCGGCTTCGCTGATTTCCAGCGAGTCGCTGAAGCTCTCGCGAACAACCCGGCATAAAAAACTGCGGGCAACCGGGTTGTCTTCAATGATCAGGACTTTGACGGCCATGGTGTTTTTTCTGGAAAAATGCTGGCTCAGCACGGCGCGATTTTCACCTTTTAACTGCTTGCTCGACCCCCTCAACTGCGCCCGCCTGTTGCCAGGATGCTGCGCTGCAAGCTAGGGGTTGCTCAGCACCACTTTGCCCACTACCTGCCGGCTGGCCATGCGCTCGAACGCCTGTGGCAACTGCGCCATCGGCAACCTGGCGTCGAGCACTGGGCGAATTTTTCCTTCCAAATACCAATGGGCCAGTTGACCCAGCATCTCGGCATTGCGGCGCGGCTCGCGTTTGGCGAAATCGCCCCAGAACACCCCGACCAAGGAGGCACCCTTCAGCAGCAGCAGGTTCAAGGGCAGCGCAGGGATCTGGCCCTGGGCAAAGCCGATCACCAGATAACGGCCGCGCCAGGCAATCGAGCGGAAGGCGGGTTCGGCAAGGTCGCCGCCGACCGGGTCGTAGATCACATCCGGGCCCTTGCCGCCGGTCAGCGCCTTGAGCTCATCGCGCAGCTTGCCGTTCGAATAATTGATCACCGCGTCGGCACCGATTTCCAGGCAGCGCGCGCATTTTTCGTCCGAAGAGGCGGCAGCGATCACCCTGGCGCCAGCGGCTTTGGCGATCTGGATGGCCGCAGTCCCGACGCCGCCGGCGGCGCCCAATATCAGCACGGTCTCGCCCGCCTGCAGCGCAGCGCGGTCGATCAAGGCATGGTGGCCGGTTGCATAGGTGCAGATGAAAGCCGCTGCGTCCTCGAACGCGAATCCTGCGGGCAGCGGCAGGGCCAATGCGGCCGGAATGCAGGCATGGGTGGAGAAGCCGCCAGTGCCGGCAAAGGCGGCGACGGCGTCCCCCGGCTTGAATCCCTTGACACCCTCGCCAACCGCTTCGACCACGCCGGCAAATTCGGTGCCTGGCACAAAGGGCAGGGGCGGCTTCATCTGGTATTTGTTCTGGATGATCAGCAGGTCGGGGAAATTCAGGCTGGCGGCCTTGATGGCGACCAGAATCTCTCCGGCCGCCGGCGCCGGTGTCGTCAGTTCTTTCCATTGCAGCGCATCGACGCCGGTTGGGTTTTCGCAAAGCCATGCTTTCATTGAGGTTTCCTTCGGTGCTGGGATGCTGATGAGCGGTAAATATACGGCTGGATGATAGGTAATGTGGGGTTGCTGCCGGGTCACCCAGGCGACGCCTGCCTACAATGGGCCGCATGCGTATATTGATTGCCAACGATGATGGGTACCTTGCGCCGGGCTTGCTCGCGCTCGTCAAGGCTTTTGAAGGTCTGGGTGAGATCGACGTCATCGCCCCCGAGCAGAATGCCAGCGGCACCTCGAATTCATTGACGCTCGGCCGACCGTTGTCGGTCTATACGGCGACAAACGGATTCCGCTATGTCAATGGCACACCCTCCGACTGCGTCCATGTGGCCCTGACCGGCTTGCTCGACTACAAACCAGATTTGGTGCTGTCGGGCATCAACAACGGCGCCAATATGGGTGACGACACGCTCTATTCGGGCACCGTCGCCGCGGCCACAGAAGGATTTCTGTTCGGCATTCCGTCGATCGCGTTCTCGCAGGTGTCCAAGGGCTGGGGCCATGTGGACGCGGCCGCTGCGATGGCCAGAAACCTGGTCGAGCAAGTGATCGCAGGTGGCCTTGGTCAGGCTTTTTTGCTCAATGTGAATATCCCGAATCGGGCCGATGCGCTGACGCTGCCGCGCCGCATCACCCGTTTGGGCCGGCGCCATGCCAGTGAACCGGTGATCCGCCAACAGAGCCCGCGCGGGGAAACAATTTACTGGATCGGCCCGGCCGGTGATGCGCGCGAAGCTGGCGAAGGCACCGATTTCCACGCCACGGCCAATGGCCAGGTGTCGATCACGCCCTTGCAGGTTGATCTCACCCATCACCTGGCCTTGCCGGGTTGGGGTCAGCGTCTGGGACTGCCGGGATGAGCGAAACGCCCGGCCGGCCGCGGCGCTTTCCGCTGTTGCTCGACGAGCTTGGCGGCGCGGCTCCGGGTAGTGCGAACAAGTCACGTGAAATGCTGATGCCGCAGCGGCATTTGCAGCAGGCCACGATCGATGCGGCCAAGCAGGCAGCCCCGAGTGGCTTGGGCCTTGATTCCGCCCATGTGCGCGAACGCATGTCGCAGCGTTTGCAGCAGGACGGTCTTCGCGATGAGAGGGTGCTGAAGGCGCTGGCCCAGATTCCCCGCCATCAATTCATCGACAGTGCCTTGGCCAATCAGGCTTACGAAGACACCAGCCTGCCGATCGGCCATGGGCAGACGATTTCCAAACCCTCGGTGGTCGGGCGCATGTTGTCCCTGCTGTTTGAGGGCGCTTCGGCGTCCCGGCAAGGCCATCTGGGCAAGGCCATGGAGATCGGTACCGGGTGTGGCTATCAGGCCGCCCTGCTGGGTCTGTTGGCAAAGCAGGTGGTGTCGATCGAGCGGCTCAAGCCTTTGCATGAAAAAGCGCGCATCAATCTGGCCAGCTTGCCGCGCGGCAAGCGGCCGGACATCCGTTTGATCTATGGCGATGGTCGGCTCGGTTTTGCCCCTGGCGCGCCGTTCGACAGCATCATCGCCGCAGCGGGTGGGGAAGATCTGCCACAGCAATGGCTCGACCAATTGGCACCTGGCGGACGTTTGGTGGCGCCGATGAGCTCGCCGGGCGGGCGCGGCCAGTTGCTGGTGGTCGTCGACCATCTGGTCGACGGCGCGGTCAGTCGGTTTGTCCGCAGTGAGTTCGAGCCGGTGCTGTTCGTGCCATTAAAATCGGGCGTCTTGTGAGCCCGGGTGAAGTGTCAGATACCGGCCGTATCGTTTTATTCAGCAAGTCAATGCCGCCAACGCGACCCATGCAAAAGAACAACCACTGTTATTCCAGGGCCATGCTGTTTTCCGGCTTGTGCGCCTTGCTGGCGTCCTGCGGTAGCGTGACGCAGCGCGCGCCCGTCGAGGATCGCCAAGCCTTAAGCATTGCAAAGCCGGTGCCAGTGATACCGGCGACTGTGGCGCCGACCACCATGGCCCCGCCCAAGGCCGCGGTGGTTGCAACGGTTGATAAGCCTTTGCCAGGCGCCGAAAACGCCGGAAAGCCCGGCTATTACATGGTCAAGCCCGGTGACACGTTGATTCGTATCGCGCTGGACAATGGCCAGAACTGGCGTGACCTGGTGAAATGGAACACCCTGGACAAGCCCAATTTGATCGAGGTCGGGCAGGTCTTGCGGGTCGTGCCGTCTGCGGCCGAGGCCGTGGTCACCAAGGTCGTCCCCGCAGCCAAGGTCGAGTCCAGACCTTTGGACAGCAAGCCAGCGGACGCCAAACCGGTGGACAGCAAGCCCGTGGACAGCAAGCCTGCGCCGGCTGCCTCCTCGCGTGGCGAAGATGAGGACATCAAATGGGGCTGGCCAGCCAGCGGTGCGGTGACCGCCAACTTCGACGAAGTCCGCAACAAGGGCCTGGCCTTCAACGGCAGTGCAGGCGACGCAGTACTGGCAGCGGCCGATGGGCGCGTGATGTATGCGGGCTCGGGACTGCGCGGCTACGGCAACATGATCATCATCAAACACAGCACCAACTACCTGACCGCCTATGCCCACAACCAGGCGTTGCTGGTCAAGGAGGATGAGGTCGTGCGCAAGGGGCAGAAGATCGCCGAGATGGGATCCAGCGACAGTGACCAGGTCAAATTGCACTTCGAAATCCGCAAGCAGGGCAAGCCAATCGATCCCGCCAAGCTGTTGCCCAGCCGCTGAAAAGCCAGCCAACAATAAGCGCGGCGGTGCCGCCGGGCCAGGCTCGGCCGGACCTGGTTCGGCGCAGGGATAATCGCTGAATGACTCAAGTATCAGAATGGCTCAAGGTCGAATCGATGGACCTCGACGCGCAAGGCGTTGCCCGCAACGAAGAGGGCAAGGTGGTCTTCATCGAAGGGGCGCTACCCGGTGAAGAAGTGCAGGTGGTGGTTGGCCGCAAGAAAAGCAGTTGGGAGCAGGGCAGCCTGACAGCGATGCGGCGCGAAAGCTCGCAACGCGTCAGCGTTACCGATTGCCCGCATTTCGGCTTGCACGACGGTTCATGCGGCGGCTGCAAGATGCAGCATCTGCAGCCCGCAGCCCAGGTCGCAATCAAGCAGCGGGTGGTCGAAGACAACCTCTGGCACCTCGGTCGTGTCAAGGCCGAGATGATCCTGCGCCCGATCGAAGGGCCGACCTGGGGCTATCGCCACCGTGCGCGCTTCTCGGTCCGCCATGTGGTCAAGAAGAACAAGGTGCTGATCGGCTTCCACGAGCGCAAGAGTCGTTATGTCGCCGATATGGAAGTCTGCAAGGTCGTGCCGAAGCGGGTCAGCGATCTGTTGATGCCTCTGCGCGAGTTGATCGCCGGCATGATCGAGCGCGACCGCCTGCCGCAGATCGAGCTCGCCATGGGCGACAGCGTGATCGCGCTGGTCTTGCGCAACCTGGCGCCGCTGCCTGATGCCGACAAGGCGAGCTTGCGCGCCTTTGCTGCTGAACATGATGTGCAATGGTGGCTGCAGCCCAAAGGCCCGGATACCGTGCATTTGCTCGACGAAGGTGGCACCTTGCTGTCGTACAGCCTGCCCGAGTTCGGCATCACGATGCCGTTCAAGCCGACCGATTTCACCCAGGTCAATCCGCAGATCAATACCGTGCTGGTCGGGCGTGCCTTGCGCTTGCTCGAGGTGCAAAGCAGCGAGCGGGTCATCGACTGGTTTTGTGGCCTGGGCAACTTCACCCTGCCGCTGGCGACGAAGGCGCGCGAGGTGCTGGGCATCGAAGGCAGTGAGGCGCTGGTGCAGCGCTCGCGCCAGAACGCCAAGCTCAACGGACTGGACGGCAAGGCTTCGTTTGTCGTTCGCAACTTGTTCGAGATGACGCCGGCGTTGCTGGCTGCCGATGGCATCGCCGATAAATGGCTGATCGACCCGCCGCGTGACGGGGCTTTCGCCCTGATCCAGGCGCTCACCGACATCGCGCTGGACCCAACTTTGGCGCCGGGCTGGCAGCCGCCACAGCGCATCGTCTATGTCAGCTGCAACCCAGCCACCCTGGCGCGCGATGCCGGCCTGCTGGTCAATCAGGCCGGCTACCGCTGCCTGTCAGCCGGCGCCATCAATATGTTCCCCCACACCTCGCATGTGGAAAGCATGGCTGTGTTCGAAAGACCGGCTTCGGCTTAGCCAAAGCGAACATATCAATCCCCGTTCGTCCTGAACTTGTCGAAGGACCCAGTCCTGCCCAATTCGGCCCTTCGACGGGCTCAGGGCGAACGGGGGGAATTTCTGGCGATTTGAGAAAAATGCCTCGGCGCGGCCAAGACGAACAGCATCGTCGCGGCGCTCAGCTGAACATCTGCTTGCGAATCAGCCCGACGGCCAGGCCTTCGAGTGAAAAGCTTTCATCGCCATTGGCGATCTGGATCGGCGCGAAATCGGGGTTTTCTGCCAGCAGTTCAATCCCGGTGCGGCCGCGCTTGAAGCGCTTGACGGTGACTTCATCGCCGATACGGGCGACGACGATCTGCCCGGTTCTGGCTTCGCTGGCCTTGCGCACCGCCAGCAGATCACCGTCCATGATACCGACACCGCTCATGCTCATGCCGCGCACTGTCAGCAAGAAGTCGGGCGGGCTTGAGAACATGCTCGCATCCAGCGTATAGGTCTGCTCGATATGCTCAGTCGCCAGGATCGGGTGGCCTGCAGCGACGCGTCCGACCAAGGGCAAGGTCAACTGCGCCAGCCCGGCCATCGGCAGCGAAAATTGCTTGCTAAAGGCGGCGCGTGCATCGCGAGCGATGTTCACGGCGCGCAATGTGTCAGACTTCAGCCTGATGCCGCGTGAGGTGCCGCCAACCAACTCGATCACGCCCTTGCGGGCGAGTGCCTGCAAATGCTCTTCGGCTGCGTTGGCTGAGCGGAATCCGAGTTCGGTGGCGATCTCGGCGCGGGTCGGCGGCGCGCCGGTGCGTTCAATCGCATCGCGAACTAGGTCGAGAATTTGTTGCTGTCGGGCGGTGAGTTTGGGGCTGTCGTCCATGGATGTTCCTCAGGTTCAAAGTCACTGAATATCTATCCAGTGACTGTATTTTCATCCAGGATTGAGAAAAATGCAAAACAAAGGCGAGTTGATCGTGATTCTGGGCACTGGCGGCACGATTGCCGGCACCGCGGCCGACCCTGGGGATAACGTTGGTTACAAGGCGGCGCAGCTCTCCGTGGAGCAGTTGATCGCCTCGCTGCCCGGCCTGGCAGGTCGTCGGCTGGAAGCCGAGCAGGTCGCCCAGATCGACAGCAAGGACATGGATTTCGCCACCTGGCAGAAGCTGGCCGAAAGGCTGGCGCAGCACCTGGCGCGGCCCGAGGTTGGCGGCATCGTCATCACCCATGGCACCGACACGCTGGAAGAAACCGCTTATTTTTTGCAGCGACTGCTCAATCCGGTCAAGCCGGTGGTGATCACTGCGGCGATGCGCCCAGCCACGTCCTTGCAGGCTGATGGACCTCAGAACCTGCTCGATGCGGTTGCCGTCGCGGCACAAGCGCAGGTGGCCGGGGTGGTGGTCGCCTTTGCAGGCGCGATCCATTCAGCCGAACAAGTGCGCAAGGTGCACAGCTATCGGCTCGACGCTTTTGCTTCGGCCGAAGGCAGCCGACTCGGCGTGGTGGAGGAGGGCGTCGTGCGCTGGCTGGCAAAGCGGCCATCAGCGCCTGCTGCCCTGGGCCTGGCGCGAATTACCCGGCCCGCAGTGCAATGGCCGCGGGTGCAAATCGTGATGAACCACGTTGGCGCTGACGGCGCGGTAGTCGAGGCTTTGCTGGCCCGGGGCGTCGATGGACTGGTCGTTGCAGGCACCGGCAATGGCAGCCTTTCCAGTCCGCTTGAGGCTGCATTGCGCATCGCCCTTGAGCAAGGCGTGGCGGTGCTGCGCAGCACCCGCTGCGATGCCGGGCCGGTCAGCGCAGCAGTCGACGCACTGCCGAGTGCAGGTTTGCTGAGCCCGGTGAAGGCGCGGATCGAAATGTTGTTGAGCCTGCTTGGATCGCCCGTTTGAGGCCGGAACCGTAAGCTGCCATGTTCTGCCGGGATCGTTGAGCCTCCATCGGGGTTGCGCGATCAGACCAGATTCAGTGTCACGTCGATATTGCCACGTGTAGCGTTCGAGTAGGGACAGACCTGATGGGCGGCCTGCACCAGGCTTTCCGCCGACGCGTGCTCCAGGCCGGGGATGCTGATGTTCAAGGCCACCTGAATGCCAAAGCCTTTGGGTATGGGCCCGATGCTCACATCGGCTGTTACTGAGAGATCGGTCGGCAAAGCACGTTTCATCTTGCCCGCAACGACCTTCAGGGCGCCGATGAAACAGGCTGAATAGCCGGCTGCAAACAACTGTTCCGGGTTGGTGCCGGAGCCTCCTGCACCGCCCAACTCCTTGGGTGTGGACAGCATGACATTCAATGCACCATCGGGCGTGGCCGACTTGCCTTCGCGACCACCGGTAGACGTGGCGTGGGCCGTGTAGAGGATCTTTTCGAGTGACATGATGACGAACTTTCTGCTGATGGGTTCAGGGGAGTTTGCTTGCCAGTTGCTCGCGTAACTGGTGCAAACGGTGGGTGAGACTTGACAATTCTTCCAATGAGCAGGCGCTGGCGCTGGCCAGCTTGGGCGGTATGGGTCGGGCCTGTTCCTTCAATGCTTTGCCTTCTTCGGTCAACAAGATGTCGACCCGACGCTCGTCGTCGTTGGCGCGCCGGCGCTGGATCAGGCCTGCCGACTCAAGGCGCTTGAGCAAGGGTGTGAGCGTGCCGGAGTCAAGTGAAAGCCGTTGCCCCAGGGTGGAAACGCTGATTTCATCGGCCTCCCAGAGCACGAGCATTACCAGATACTGCGGATAGGTCAGACCGAGCGGTTCTAGCAAAGGTTTGTATTGCTTGGTCATCGCCAATGAGCTGGCGTAAAGCGCAAAACACAGTTGCTTGTCCAGTCGCAGCCACTCGTCGGGAGCGACTGCTCGGTTCACGGCGGACTGCTTGTTGCTTGGCATGGAGTTATTATATCTAGCAATTAAATTGTGTGCAATTTAATTTACTAGTTGAGGGCTCCGGTGTCGTCAAGGTTCGGGAGCCAAGCCCCGGACCTTGACCCTCCTATCACTTATTCGATGGCATGAACGGCATCCACCTGGGCACTCAAAGCCAACCATCTCTGTTCAGCGGCTTCAAGCTCATCATGGATGCCTTTCAGGCGCCGGCCCAACTCGGCCATCTGCACCGTATTGTTTGATTGAGCGGCCAAGCTAAGTTCGATTGCCGAGCGTTCGTCGGCGAGCTTGTTGAGCTTTGCATCAATGCCGTCCATCTCGCGGCGCAGCGGCTTGGTCTGCTCGGCCAGACGTTGGCGTGCCTGCCCGCTGGCCTTGCGATCAGGCGCGACCGGCGCGGCTGCAGCCTGGGGTGCTGCCACCTTGGCAAAGCCGGCTTTGGCGGCCTTCTTGGCGGCATCCTTGGCTGCTTTGGCAGCTTCCTTCGATTGCTCGAGCAGCCATTTCTGGTAATCGTCCAGATCGCCGTCGAAGGGTGCAACCACGCCCTTGGCGACCAACCAGAATTCGTCGCAGACTTCGCGCAGCAGGGCCCGGTCATGGCTGACCAGCATCACCGTGCCTTCGAATTCGTTCAGCGCCATCGACAGCGCCTCGCGCGTCGTCAGGTCGAGATGGTTGGTCGGCTCGTCAAGCAGCAGCAGGTTCGGGCGCTGCCAGACCAGCATCGCCAGCACCAATCGGGCTTTCTCTCCGCCTGAAAGGCTGCCGACTTCCTGGTTGACCATCGCGCCGACAAAGCGGAACTGGCCGAGGAAGTCGCGCAACTCCTGTTCGCGCGCATTCGGGCTGCATTCCTTGGCCAGCCGCACCATATGCGAGAGCGGCCCTTCGTCGGGGCGCAGCACGTCCATTTCCTGCTGGGCGAAATAGCCGATCTGCAGACCCTTGCCTTCGGTGATCTTGCCGCCCAGGGCCTTGTTCATGCGCGCGACCGTCTTCACCACGGTCGACTTGCCCTGACCGTTGGCGCCGAGGATGCCGATGCGCTGACCTGCCAGCACCGAGCGGTTGATGCCGCGCACAATGATGTTCTGCTCGCCGTCTTCAGCTTCATAGCCGCAGGCAACTTCGTCGAACATCAGCATCGGATTGGGCAGATTGAGCGGCTCGCGGAATTCAAACGAGAAGTCCGAAGCTGCCAGCACCGGCGCCAGCCGTTCCATCCGCTCCAGCGCCTTGACCCGGCTTTGCGCCTGTTTGGCCTTGCTGGCCTTGGCCTTGAAGCGGTCGATGAATTTCTGCAGATGCTCGATGCGGTCCTGCTGCTTGCCAAAGGCCGCAGCCTGCAAGACCATCCGTTCGGCACGCATCTGTTCGAAAGCGGTGTAGTTGCCGCCATAGCGCATCAGCTTGGCGTCGTCCAGATGCAGGGTGACGCGGGTGATCGCGTCGAGGAATTCCCGGTCATGGCTGATGATGATCAGCGTGCCTTCATAGCGCTCCAGCCAGGCCTCCAGCCACACCAGGGCGTCGAGGTCCAGGTGATTGGTCGGCTCGTCAAGCAGCATCAGATCGGCCGGACACATCAGCGCCCGCGCCAGTTGCAAGCGCATGCGCCAGCCGCCCGAGAAGCTGTTGACCGGCGCGTCGACCTGTTCGCCCTTGAAACCCAGACCCATCAGCAGCGCCTGAGCGCGTGGCCTGGCGTCAAAAGCGCCGGCATCGCTGAGCATCGCGTGGGCATCGGCCATCGCGTGGCCATCTTCTTCGGCCTCGGCCTTGTCCAGCGCCATCCTGGCCGCCATCAAGCGGTTGTCGCCTTCCAGCACATAGTCGGTGGCCGGCATTTCGGTCTCGGGCATGTCCTGAGCGACTTCGCCGATCGTCCATTGGCGCGGGATTTCAGCCTCGCCCTTGTCGTTTTGCAGGCGATTTGTCAGCATCGCGAACAGGCTCGACTTGCCTGCGCCGTTGCGCCCGACCAGGCCGATTTTCTCGCCCGGTTGCAGCGTGACGCTGGCGTCGTCGAGAACGACTTTGGTGCCACGTCGCAGCGTGATATTGCGCAGCGTGATCATGGCTTGGCGGCTTTCTTCATGGATTCCTGGGTCACTAACAACACTTGCTTCTCTCCGGCCGATGTTTCCATCCAGGCCAATTCCAGCTGCGGGAATGCAGCTTCAAAAAATTCATGCTCGTTGCCGATTTCCAGCAGCAGCACACCATGTTCAGTCAGATGTTCCGACGCTCGCGCTAGCAACTGACGCACGAAGTCCATCCCGTCCGCACCGCCGGCTAACGCCAGCTGCGGCTCGGCCAGATATTCCTTTGGCAAAGCCGCCATCGAACTGGCATTGACATAGGGCGGATTACACAGAATCAGGTCGTAGCGGCGCCCAGCGACCGGCGCCAGCCCGTCGCCTTGCGCCAGCTTGATGCGCGCTTGCAGGCCATGCCGGTCGACATTGATGCGGGCGACTTGCAGCGCCTCGGCACTGAGGTCGACAGCGTCGATCTGCACCTCGGGCCAGGCCAGCGCTGCCAGCACGGCCAGGCTGCCATTGCCTGTGCATAGATCGAGTACCAGGCTTGTCGATTCGGGCAGCCAGGCGTCGATGCTGGCATCGGCGATCAGCTCGGCGATCAGGCTGCGCGGCACGATCGCGCGCTCGTCGACATAAAAAGCCACACCCTGCAACCAGGCTTCTTGCGTCAAATAGGCTGCGGGTTTGCGGCTGCTGATGCGCAGCGCGATCAGCGCCTCGATCCTGGCGAGATCGTCAGCGCTGAGTTCCTGCAGTTCATGGTCGGCCAGCTCATCGAGCGGCAAGCCGAGGCGCCATAGCAGCAGCCAGGCAGCTTCGTCAAAAGCATTCAAAGTGCCATGCCCAAAAGAAACGCCCGCCTCGGTCAGGCGGGCGGCTTGGGCCTCGATACAGCTCAGCAGGTTCACAACGCTTCCAATGCGGATGGAGGGGAAAGCAGGTCGGCACGGCGTGGCGGCTTCAAGCCGCGTCGGCCTTCAGCGCTCAGGCGCGCAGCAGGTCGTTGATGCTGGTCTTGGCGCGGGTCTGCGCGTCGACCCGCTTGACGATCACCGCCGCGTAGAGGCTGTGGCTGCCGTCGGCTGAAGGCAATGAGCCGCTGACCACGACCGAGCCCGACGGGATCCGGCCATAGCTGACTTCACCGGTGGCGCGGTCATAGATCTTGGTGCTCTGGCTGATGTACACACCCATCGACACCACCGAGTTTTCCTCGACGATCACGCCTTCGACGATTTCCGAGCGCGCGCCGATGAAGCAGTTGTCCTCGATGATCGTCGGGTTGGCCTGCAGTGGCTCGAGCACGCCGCCGATGCCGACGCCGCCCGATAGGTGCACGTTCTTGCCGATCTGCGCGCAGGAGCCCACCGTCACCCAGGTGTCGACCATGGTGTTTTCGTCGACATAGGCGCCGATATTCACGTAGGAGGGCATCAGCACGACGTTCTTGGCCTGGAAGCTACCGCGGCGCGCCACTGCCGGCGGCACCACACGCACGCCGATGGCGCGGAATTGATCCTCCGACAGGCCGGCATATTTGCTCGGCACCTTGTCATAAAAGCTCATGTCGCCCGAGCCCATCACGCGGTTGTCGTTCAGGCGGAATGACAGCAGCACGGCCTTCTTGACCCATTGATGCACCAGCCATTGGCCGACCGATTGGCGTTCGGCCACACGCAGACGGCCCGAGTCAAGTTCGGCGATCACATGCTCGACCGCCTCGCGGACTTCGGGCGCGTTGCTGGCGTTCAAGGTGGCGCGGGCCTCCCAGGCCTGGTCGATGATGATTTGCAGATCTTGTGTCATGGTGGGCTCTTGATTCAAAGGGATTGGATATAGGCAGCGATGCGCTGGGCGGCTTCGACGCATTCCGGCGTTTCGGCCACCAGGGCCAGGCGAATGCGGCCGGCGCCGGGGTTCACACCATGGGCCTGGCGCGCCAGCAGGCTGCCCGGCAGCACGGCGACATTGTATTGAGCCAACAGATCGAGGGCGAAGGCGATGTCGTCACCGCCATGCAGATGGCCAGGAATTGCCGCCCAGAGGTAGAAACCGGCATCGGGCAGGGCTACATCGAGGTGGCTGGTCAGCAGCGGCGTCACCTGGGCAAACTTGGCGCGGTATTTGGCCCGGTTGGCGATCACATGGTCCTCATCGTCCCAGGCCGCAATGCTGGCCGTTTGCACCAAGCCGCTCATCGCGCTGCCATGGTAGGTGCGGTAGAGCAGGAAGCGCTTGATGATGGCGGCGTCGCCGGCCACGAAGCCCGAGCGCATGCCCGGCACGTTCGAACGCTTGGACAGGCTGGTAAAGGCGATCAGGTTGCGGAAATCGCTGCGGCCGAGTTTGGCCGCGGCTTCGAGGCCGCCGAGCGGCGCCTCGTCGCGGAAATAGATCTCCGAATAGCATTCGTCCGAAGCGATGACGAAGCCGTAGCGGTCCGACAACTCGAACAGCATCTTCCATTCGTCCAGCGGCATCACCGCGCCGGTCGGGTTGCCTGGCGAGCAGACGTAGAGCAGTTGCGTGCGGGCCCAGGTGGCGGTGTCGATCTCGTCCCAGTTGGCGGCAAAGTTCCTGGCCGGATCGCTATTGGCAAAAGCGGTCTGCGCGCCGGCCAGCAGCGCTGCACCTTCATAGATCTGATAAAAAGGATTCGGGCAGACGACGGTGGCGCCCGGCCTTGTCGGGTCGATCACCGTCTGAGCCAGGGCAAACAAGGCTTCGCGCGAACCATTCACCGGCAGCAACTGGCTGGCCGGGTCGAGCTGCAGGCCGTAACGGCGATGCAGCCAGGCGGCGATCGATTCACGCAAGGCCGGTGTGCCGGCGGTGGCCGGATAGCTCGAAAGCCCCTGCAAGCCGGCCAGCAAAGCATCCTCGACCAGCTTGGGCGTCGGATGTTTGGGCTCGCCGATGCCCAGGCTGATCGGCCTGAAGGCGGGGTTCGGCACGATGCCGGCAATCAGCTCCTTGAGCCGCTCGAACGGGTAGGGGTGCAGTTTGTCGAGCAGCGGGTTGTGCGCGGAGGCGGGCAAATTGTTCATCGGTCTAGGGCTGGCTCAGCCTTGCATGCCTGAAGCGAAGCCATGCGCCGGCAGCTCGACGGGCGGCTGCGGCTGCCAGCCTTGTTGGCGATGCTCGACCACCAGATTGGTATAGATGCCGCCGCGCACATACCATTTGGCGGTGATGCGAATGAAACGGGGCTGCGCTACGGCGACGATGTCATCGAGGATCGTATTGGTGACTTTCTCGTGGAAAGCGCCTTCATTGCGGTAGCTCCAGAAATACATCTTCAAGCTCTTCAGCTCGATGCATTGCTGGTCGGCAATCATGTCGATGGTGAAATGGGCGAAATCGGGCTGGCCGGTCAGCGGGCAATGGCAGGTGAACTCAGGCACCTGGAACTGGATCACATAATCGCGCTGCGGCGCCGGATTCGGGAATACCAGCAATTCCTTGCTTGGTGCCGAAGGCGGATTGGCAGGCATTTCGCGCATCCTGGATGCGGCGGCTTGCTTGCTCTTTTGGCTTGTGGTCTTGCTTGCCGGCTTGGCAAGCGGCTTTGCGGTTTGGTTCATCTTGGCCATCGAAGCGACGCAGGCCGGCACAAGGCCGGCCTGAGGTTTAATTTGGGGTAATCCCCGATGTTATCATCCAGCCCCGTATGGCGCCCGTAAAAGGCACTTTATTTAAGTAAATCAATGGCTTAGAAGGGGCTCCCAGGTTCGGGGAGCCTGCCAGGCAAGGGCTGCAAACAAACCGCTTCCATGCGTCTGAATTCGATCAAGCTCTCGGGCTTCAAGTCCTTTGCTGATCCGACCGTCTTCCAGTTGCCCGGGCAACTGGTCGGCGTGGTCGGACCGAATGGCTGCGGAAAATCCAACATCATGGACGCAGTGCGCTGGGTGCTGGGCGAAAGCCGCGCTTCCGAGCTGCGCGGCGAGTCGATGCAGGACGTGATCTTCAACGGCTCGGGCAACCGCAAGCCGGCCAGCCGCGCCAGTGTCGAGCTGGTCTTCTCCAACGAGGATGCGCGCGCTGGCGGCCAATGGAACCAGTTTGCCGAGATCGCGGTCAGGCGTTTGCTGACGCGCGACGGGTCGTCGAGCTACTTCATCAATAACCAGGTCGTGCGACGCCGCGATGTGCAGGATGTGTTCCTCGGCACGGGCCTCGGGCCGCGCGCCTACGCCATCATCGGCCAGGGCACGATCAGCCGCATCATCGAGAGCAAGCCTGAAGAGCTGCGCATGTTCCTCGAAGAAGCTGCCGGTGTTTCCAAGTACAAGGAACGTCGGCGCGAGACCGAGAACCGTTTGCGTGATACGCGTGAAAACCTCACCCGGGTCGACGACATCCTGCGCGAGCTCAGCAGCAATCTGGAAAAGCTCGAAAAGCAGGCCCAGGTGGCGTCAACCTATCGCAGCTTGCAGGACAGCGGCACGCTCAAGTTGCAGCAGCTCTGGTTCCTGAAACACCGCGACGCCACCGGCGAGCAGGCCAGGGTCAGGCAGGAACATCTCGACGCGGTCAATGCGCTGGAATCCCGCTTGGCCGAGTTGCGCCAGGTCGAGGCCGGGTTGGAAACGCTGCGCCAGGCGCATTACGCTGCTGGCGACGAGCTGCATGCCTCGCAGGGCCGTTATGCCGAGGCGCAGCTCGAGGTCAGCCGGCTCGAGGAACGCATCCGCTATGTCGTCGAAGGCCGGCAGCGGGTCGAGGCGCGGTTGGTTGATCTGCAAGCGCAGAACCAGCAATGGCAAGCCCGCTCGCTGGAAGCGCAGGACGAGCAGGAGAGCATTGCCGAGCAGATCAGCGTGGCCCAGGAGCAGAGTGAAATCCTCGCCGCCCAGGCCGATGAGCAGGGGCAGGATTTGCCCAATGCTGAAGATTCGCTCAGGGCAGCACAGGCGGCTGCCAACGCGCAGCGGCTCGAAGTCGTGCAGGTGCAGCAGCAGATCCAGGTGCTGGCGGCCGAAAGCCGCAGCATCGAAGATCAATCGCGCCAGTTGCGCAGCCGCCGTGAACGCTTGGCGATCGAGCGCCAAGCGCTGGCGCCGCCCGACGCGCAGGCTTTGGTTGACTTGCAGCGTTCCAGCCATGCCGCTGACGAAAGCCGCGACCTGAAGGCCGCCCAGCTGCATGAATTGTCGGAACAGTTGCCGCTGCTTGAAGAAGCACGCCGCGTCCAGCAGCAAGAAGCCAACAGCCAGTTGTCGCGCCGCGCGCAGTTGTCTGCCAAGCTCGATGCTTTGCGTGCGCTGCAGGAAAAAGTCCAGACCGAAGGCAAGCTGCAGCCCTGGCTGGCGCGCCATGGTCTGGAAAGCCTGGCCGGTTTGTGGACCCGTTTGCAGGTTGAACAAGGTTGGGAGAACGCGCTCGAAGCGGCGCTGCGCGAGCGCATCGGCGCGCTCGAAGTCGGTCGGCTCGAGACGGTACGCGCATTCGGCCAGGATGCGCCGCCAGCCAAGTTGGCTTTTTACTCGAACAATGGCGCCACGGCAGTCGACGCGCGCAGCGCCAGCCTGCCCAGGCTCGCGGCCAGGTTGCGCCTGCATGATGCGGCGCTGCAGGCCATGCTCGAAGAATGGCTGGCGGGTGTCTACAGCGCGGAATCGATCGACGCGGCGCTGGCCAGCCGCAACAGCCTGGCTGCAGGCGAGCTGATCATGACTGCCGAGGGCCATGCCGTCAGCCGCTTTGCAGTGAGTTTTTATGCGCCCGATTCAGCCCAGTCGGGTTTGCTGGCGCGGGCCCAGGAAATCGAACATCTGACCCTGGAGTTGCGCGCTCAAAAGCTGATCTCCGAATCGGCGGCCAGCGACCTTGTGCGGGCCGAGGCCGCTTGTACCGAAGCAACGCTGATTCTGGCGCAGCAACGGCGCGAGGCCGCCGAGACCCAGAGCCGGGCGCATCAATTGCATGTCGAGCTGCTGCGCCTGTCGGCCCAGGCCGATGCCGCGAGCAGTCGGCGCTTGCAACTGGCCGACCTGCTGGCCGAGATCGACGCCGAGGACGAAGCCTTGCAGGCGCGTCGCATCATCGGCGAGGCGCGTTTCGAAGACCTGGACATGCAACTGGCGACAACCCAGGAGCGTCATGCCGAACTTGAAGATGCCACCTTGCTGGCCGAGCGACGCCTGACCGAAGCGCGCGAGCAATTGCGCGCACTCGAGCGCCGCGCCCAGGAAGCCCAGTACAGCGCCAGGGCCTTGTCCGCACGCCAGGCCGAGATGCAGCGCTCGATCGAAACCGCGCAGGCTCAGGTCGAGACCAACCGGCAGTCGATCGCCAGCCTGCAGCGCGAGCTCGATCAGCTCAATGACGCGGCGGCGCAGGCCGGCCTGCAAGACGCCCTGGCCTTGAAGATGGAGCGTGAGCAGGCCCTGGCCGCAACGCGCAGCGGCTATGACGACCTGAGCCAGCAGTTGCGCGCGGCGGATGAGCAGCGCCTGAGTTTCGAACGCAGCCTCGACCCCTTGCGCGAGCAGATCAGCAAGCTCGCGCTGGAAGAACAGGCGGCGCAACTCGGCGGTGCGCAATATCTGGAGCAGTTGAACGCCGCTGGCGTCGACATGGAGGCGCTGGCCCTCTCGATCGAAACTGGTGCGGTCAAGCTCGCCGGCTTGCAGAGCGAGATCGACCGCATCAACCGCGAGATCACCGCGCTGGGGGCAGTCAATCTGGCCGCCCTGGACGAGTTGACCGCGGCGCGCGAACGCAAACAGTTTCTCGACGCGCAGAATGCGGACCTGCTGTCGGCGATGCAGACGCTGGAGGATGCGATCCACAAGATCGACCTCGAGACGCGCGCCTTGCTGGGCAAGACCTTCGACCAGGTCAATGAGCATTTCGGCCGCATGTTCCCGGTGCTTTTCGGTGGCGGGCAGGCCAGGCTGGTGATGACTGGCGAAGAAATACTCGACGGCGGCGTGCAGGTGATGGCGCAGCCGCCGGGCAAGAAAAACAGCACGATCCACCTGCTCTCGGGCGGTGAAAAAGCGCTGACCGCAATCGCGCTGGTGTTTGCGATCTTCCAGCTGAATCCGGCGCCGTTCTGCCTGCTCGACGAGGTCGATGCGCCGCTGGACGATGCCAATACCGAGCGCTATGCCAGGCTGGTCAAGGAAATGAGCGGTGGCACCCAGTTCCTCTTCATCTCGCACAACAAGATTGCAATGGAAATGGCAGAACAATTGATCGGGGTAACGATGCAGGAGCAGGGCGTGTCGCGCATCGTCGCAGTGGATATTGAAGCAGCGCTTTCGATGGCGGAGGTTGGATGAACATGACCGGATGGTTGGCCATATTGGGTGGCTTGGTGCTGGCCGCAGTCGTCGCACATGGCGCATGGACGGCGCGCAAAGCCGGGCCGCGCCGCGCCGAAGAACAGATCGAGCCGATGCTTGATGAGCAGAACCAACGGCGGGAGGAACGGGCGGAGTCGGCCGCCAGCCTGCCCGACGATGCCGCGCCTTCGATCAGCCGCCCGGCGCGCCGACCGTCGGCCCGCATCGACGCGCTGATCGACGCGATCGCCACGCTGACGCTGGACCAGCCCATCAGCGGCGAGATGGTCCTGTCGCACTTGCCCGGCAGCCGCCGCGCCGGCACCAAGCCCTTCCATATCGAGGGACTGAATGTCGAAACCGGTGAATGGGAGTTGCCGTTCCCGGGCCTGGCCGGAACACGCTACGGCGAATTCCAGGCTGGCGTGCAAATGGCCAACCGCAGCGGTGCGATGAACGAGATCGAATATTCCGAGTTCGTGCAGAAGGTGCAGTTGTTTGCCGATGGCATTGGTGCTTTCGTGCAATTCCCCGACATGCTCGATGTGGTGGCGCGGGCGCGCGAGCTTGACCAGTTCGCCAGTGCCCATGATGCTCAGTTGGCGGTGGTGCTGCGCCCTCGAGACACGGCCTGGACGCTGGGCTATGTGCTGCAGATCGCGTCGCGCCATGGCTTTGTGGCCGGTGCGATTCCGGGCCGCCTGGTGCTGGCGGCCGTTGAAGAAGGCGCGCCGCCCATCCTCAGCCTGAGCTTTGATGCGCAGGCCGCAATGGCCGAAAATCCTCAGCTTTCTTCCTTGCGCGAGTTGTTGCTGGCGCTCGACGTGCCGCAGACGCCCGAAGCGCAAGAACCCTTTGCCAGCTGGCAGGAAGCTGCGCGCAGTCTGGCGGGTGACATCGACGCCGACATTTGCGATGACCATGGCCAGGTGCTCAACCTGCATGCTTTCAGCGCGATTGGTCAGGAACTCTCGGCGCTTTACGTCGCGCTGGCCTCGCATGATCTGGCCGCAGGCAGCCTGGCCACGCGACGCCTGTTCAGCTGATGTTTTCCGAGTTGAACCCGGCTGCCAGGGCGGCCGAGCTGCGCGAGCTGCTGCAGCACCATGCCCATCTGTACTACACGCTCGATGCGCCGGCCTTGCCCGATGCTGAATACGACCGTCTGTTTGCCGAACTGCAGGCGATCGAAGCGGCTCATCCAGCGCTGCTGACAGCAGATTCGCCGACCCAACGCGTACTGGGTAAATTGCTGCCCGGTTTTGCCCAGGTCAGGCATGCGCTGCCGATGCTGAGTATCCGCACCGAGACCGATACCGAGCCGAGTGGCGCGCTGAACTTCGACGCCAGGGTGCGCCGCGAGCTCGAGCTCGGCGATGGAGCCGCGCCGGTTGAATATTCGGCCGAACTGAAATTCGACGGGCTGGCGATCAACCTGCGTTACGAGCAGGGCTTGCTGGTGCAGGCGGCGACGCGTGGCGATGGCGAGAGCGGCGAAGACGTGACGCAGAACATCCGCACCATCGCGCAGATCCCCTTGCGCTTGAAGGGCGTCAGCGCTGCGGTGCTTGAGCTGCGCGGCGAGGTCTATATGCGCCGCGATGACTTCGAGGCCTTGAACGAACGCCAGCGCGAAGCGAATGAAAAAACCTTCGTCAATCCGCGCAATGCCGCCGCCGGCGCAGTGCGCCAGCTTGACCCCGCGATCGCCGCCAAGCGGCCCTTGAGCTTTTTCGCCTATGGCCTGGGCGATGTGCAGGGCTGGCCGCGGCCCGACACGCACAGTGGCCTGCTCGATGCCGTAGCCGCCATGGGCTTGCCGGTCTGCGCTGACCGGGCTGTGGTCCAGGGCGCAGCCGGGCTGGTGCGCTTCCACCAGGAAATCGGCGCCAAACGCGACAGCCTGCCTTTCGACATCGACGGCGTGGTCTACAAAGTCAACAGCCTGGCGCTACAGCAGCGACTCGGTTTCGTCAGCCGCGAGCCGCGCTGGGCGGTGGCGCATAAATACCCGGCGCAAGAACAGCTCACAAGACTCAACGGCATCGACATCCAGGTCGGCCGCACCGGCAAGTTGACGCCGGTGGCCAAGCTGGCGCCGGTCTTTGTCGGCGGCACGACGGTCAGCAATGCAACGCTGCACAACCTGTTTGAGCTGCGCCGCAAGGGCGTTCGCGTCGGCGACCAGGTGATCGTGCGGCGCGCCGGTGATGTGATCCCCGAGGTCGTCGCCCGCCTGCCCGAGCCGCGTCTCAGCTATGTTTCAAATTTTGCCATGCCGCGCCAATGCCCGGTCTGTGGCAGCGCCGTGTTGCGCGAACAAGGCGGCATCGAACATCGCTGCAGCGGGGGGCTGTTCTGCCCGGCGCAGCGCAAACAGGCGCTCTTGCACTTTGCCGGCCGGCGCGCGCTCGACATTGAAGGCCTGGGCGACAAGCTGGTCGACCAGCTCGTTGATGCCGGCATCGTCACCAGCCTGCCGGGCCTTTACCAGCTCGACCTTGAACGGCTCGCCGGGCTGGACCGAATGGCTGAAAAAAGCGCGCAGAACATCATCGAAGCGCTGCACAAGAGCAAGCAAACGACGCTGGCCCGCTTCCTCTTCGGCCTGGGCATCCGCCAGGTTGGCGAAGCCACGGCCAAAGCGCTGGCAAGGCATTTTGGCCAGCTCGAATGGGTGATGGCCGCCAGCGTCGAGGAGTTACTGGCGGTGCGCGATGTCGGCCCGATCGTCGCGCAAAGCATCCACGATTTCTTTGCTCAGCCACACAACCGCGAGGTGGTCGAACAACTGCGTGCCGCCGGCCTGCATTGGGAAGAAGCCGCGGCCACCGGCCAGGGCCCGCAGCCGCTCGCCGGCAAGACCCTGGTGCTGACCGGCTCGCTGCCCACCTTATCGCGCGATGCTGCCAAAGACCTGATCGAAGCCGCCGGCGGCAAAGTCAGCGGCTCGGTCTCCAAGAAGACCGACTTCGTCGTCGCCGGCACCGAAGCCGGCTCCAAGCTCGACAAAGCCCGCGAGCTCGGCATCGCTTTGCTCGATGAGGCCGGCCTGCTGGCCCTGATTCAACCGTAGCCGACCCGTACCTGGCCCGCAGCGCAGGTAGCCTGCTATGCAGCGCAGCGTAATGCGGGGATCTTGACCCTGGAGAACTGCCTTGAGGCATTTCTCCGCTGTCTGTTGAGCGTGAAATCCAAGCATCGAGTCATGCACATCGGCATCGTCAACCAGTTTTTTCCAGACGCATAAATCATGCGCTGCGGCTTCCAATAACTGGATGGAAAACTCAGTTTGAGCCATAAACGACCCGACCTTCTTTGATGGCCCAGTACAAAACATGACCGGGTTGGTCAGCGTATTTAAGTACCTCGTCGACCGAAGCCACCAGCAGGTCAACGGGCAAGCGCAACGGCCGCAAGGCGCGGCGGAGCCGAACCATTTCCCTTGCACGGTCTGGTACTCGGTCTTCAATTACCAAGAGGTCCAGATCCGAGTCTTCACGCGCGTCGCCTCTGGCCTGTGAACCGAAAACGACGATGCACCGTGGTCGCGCCAGCTCGGCGAGAGTTTTAACGGCGTTGACAATCAATGCGTTGTCGAGCATGGGACATCCTGAAGGCAACGGAATATCCGCATTTTAGGCGTTCAAACGGATCAGGCCTGCGAAAACGCGCACAGCGGGGCGTCGTAGTTACAGTCGGCTAAGGAGCGGGCAGCAGGCGCAGGATCTGCGTGGCCATGCGGGCGGCAGCGCCGCGGTGTTCGGCGGCGAAGCTCTCGGCGGCGCTGGCCATCTGGGTTTGACGCTGCGGGTCGCGGCAGAGGCTCAGGCCTTGCTGCAACCCGGCGCTGATGTCGGCCACGCGGACGGCGGCACCGGCTTGCAGGGCGAGCTCGGCAGCTTCGGCGAAATTGAAGGTATGCGGGCCCATCACGACCGGGCAAGCGCAGGCTGCGGCTTCGATCAGGTTTTGTCCGCCCAGCGGCGCGAAGCTGCCGCCGAGCAAGGCGCAGTCGGCCAGGCCGTAATAGAGCGACATTTCGTGCATCGAGTCGCCCAGCCAGACATCGGCACCCAGCGCGGCTTCGGCAGGCCGATCCTGCCATTGGCTGCGCCGCGCCAGGTTCAGGCCGGCAAGGGTGATCAGATCGGCTACCGCATCAAAACGTTGCGGGTGACGCGGCACGATCAGCAGCAGCGGACGCGCTCCTTCAGGCAAGGCCTGCCAGGCTTGCAGCAGCAGCGCTTCTTCGCCTTCGCGGGTGACTGCCGCCATCAAGACTTTGCGCTGCAGCAGTTGATGCCAGCGGCACCCCTGTGCCAGCAGGCCGGCATCGACTTGCAGATCGAATTTCAGATTACCCTGGACCAAAGGGCTCGGTGCGCCGCTGGCACGCAAGCGCTGGGCGTCGAGCAAGGTCTGCGCCAGCACCAGTTTGAGCCTTCGGGCCGCCGGTTGCAGCAGCGCGGCAAAACGCCTGCCGCGGCGCTCGCTGCGCGCTGAGAGCCGGGCATTGGCCAAGGTCATCGGCAAGCCGATCCTTGACGCTTCGAACTGCAGATTAGGCCAGATCTCGGTTTCGATCAGCACGCCGACCGCCGGTTGCCAGTGGCGCAGGAAGCGCCTTACTGCGCCGGGCAAGTCGTAAGGCAACCAAGCCTGGGCATCGCCTGGGGCCAGCAGTTCAAGACCGGCCGTACGACCGGTGGCAGTGCCGTGGGTCAGGAGCAGTCGCAACCCGGGGGATTGCTCGCGCAGGGCTGCGATCAATGCGGCAGCGGCGCGCGTTTCGCCCAGCGATACGGCGTGAATCCAGACCCAGCCGCGGCCCTTGGCCGGCGCCCGGTACAAGCCCAGGCGTTCGCCCAGCCATTGCCTGTAGAGCGGCTCGGCTGCGCCGCGGCGCCAGAGCCGTAGCAGATAAAGCGGGGTCAGCAGGCGCAGCAGGCCGGCATAGACCTGGCGGCTGAGCGCCTCGAAAAAGGTTTCGTTCAAGCTCGGTCAATGCCCGGCAGCAAAGGTCGCATCAGGCTTGACCCGCTTCAGTTGCGCCAACACATCATGCTGGATCCTGGCCAGTGCCTCAGGTGTATGGCCTTCGAAGCGCAGCACCAGCACCGGCGTGGTGTTTGATGCCCGCACCAGACCGAAACCGTCGTCATATTCGACTCGCAGGCCGTCGATCGTGACGAGTTCTCTGGCGCCCGGAAACTTGGCCACCTTGAGCAGCTTTTTGACTACTTCATGGTGTTCACCTTCGGCGCAGGGCACGTTGATTTCGGGCGTGTTGAAGCTGGTCGGCAAGGCGTTCAGCACCGCGCTCGGGTCGGCGAAGCGCGAGAGGATTTCAAGCAGCCGGGCGGCGGAATACATCGCGTCGTCGAAGCCGTACCAGCGTTCGCTGAAAAAGATATGGCCCGACAACTCGCCGGCCAGCGGTGCGCCGGTTTCGCGCAGCTTGGCCTTGGCCAGCGAATGGCCGGTCATCCACATCAGGGGCCGGCCGCCATGTTCGCGGATCCAGGGTGCGAGACGCTGGGTGCATTTGACGTCGAAGATGATCTCGGCGCCGGGTTGGCGTTTCAGGATGTCGGCAGCGAAGAGCATGATCTGGCGGTCGGGCATGATCATCGTGCCTTCCTTGGTGACAACGCCAAGGCGGTCGCCGTCGCCGTCAAAGGCCAGGCCGAGCTCGGCATCGCAGGCATGGACGATGCGTTTCAGGTCTTCAAGGTTTTCCGGGCGCGATGGGTCCGGATGGTGGTTGGGGAAGTCGCCGTCGACTTTGGAAAAGATGTCGATCACCTCGCAGCCGAGCGCGCGCAGGATCGCTGGTGCCGTGGCGCCGGGGATGCCATTGCCCGAATCGACAACGATCTTCATCGGCCGCTTCAGCTTGCAGTCATTGATGATGCGCTGGGTGTACTCGGCCACGATGTCCATCGCTGCGGCGCGGCCGGCTTTGCTGCTTGGCGCCAACTGGTAGTCTTCGGCCTCGATGCGGCGGCGCAGGGTCTGGATCTGTTCACCATAGACGGCCGCGCCTTTCAGCACCATCTTGAAGCCGTTGTAGTCCTTCGGGTTGTGGCTGCCGGTCACCATGATGCCCGAGTTGCAGCCATGTTTGGCGCGGGTTGCCGCGACGTAATAAAGCATCGGTGTTGTGACCGCACCGAGGTCGACGACATCAAGGCCGGTCGACTTCAACCCGCGGATCAATGCGGCCACCAGTGCCGGGCCGGAAATCCGCCCATCGCGGCCTACGGCCACGGCTTTTTCACCCAGCAGTTTTGCTTCGGTGCCGAAGGCCCGACCCAGATGTTCGGCCATGGTTTCGTTCAGGCTGGTGCCGACAACACCGCGGATGTCGTAGGCTTTGAAAATCGAGGCTTGAACTTGCATGGAATCCCTGGGGCTGAATGGAGATCCGTCATTGTAGGCAGGTGGCCGATTCGCTTATGCTCCCGTGCAAACAAGGCGAGGCCCCCATGATCCGACATCACATCCTGCAACAACGCATCAGCACGCCGCTGGGTGAAATGCTCGCCGCGCGCAGCCAGGCGGGGCTATCGGGCTTGTGGTTCGAGGGCCAGAAACACCATCCTGGCGCACTCAATCTGCCAGTTACTGCAAGCGACCCGATCTTCACTGCGTTGGAAAATGCACTGCAAGGCTATTTCGCGGGCGCAGCCTTGCCGCCAACGCTGCTTGCTCAGTTGGATCCGGCGGGAACGCCTTTCCAACTGGAAGTTTGGCGCGCCTTGCTTCAGATCGAGTCGGGTCAAAGCGAAAGCTATGGCTCGATCGCCAAGCGCATTGGCCGGCCACAGGCCGTGCGGGCCATCGGCGGCGCGGTCGGGCGCAACCCGCTGTCGATCCTGATTCCCTGCCACCGGGTGCTCGGGGCAAACGGGCGGCTGACCGGTTATGCCGGCGGGCTGGATCGCAAGCTGGCGCTGCTGCAACTCGAGGCCGCAAACCTTGGCGAGTGAACGCTGTCCGACTCGTGCGAGTGTCAGCATTTCGGCATCTGCTTGAACTCGCCAATGGGCGCGCAGTTGCGAACCCGCCCGGTGATGCTGACGATGGCCCGGATCGCCTGCCCGTTGGGGTTGCTGACATCGATGCTGCCGATGCTGCTGACCAGGCCTTGCCGGGCTTGAACGCTCATATTGCCAACGTTCGAGCGCTGACGGACTTGTTGGCTCAGCGGCAGCCATTGCAGCTTGATCGGGGCTGCCCGGGGCGGTGCATTGCGCCTCGCCGGCATCGCTGCAACGGCATTGCGCAGAAGCGCCCAGGTAGATGATGTAACAGCTGCCGAGTGGATGCTGGCTGAAGCGGAACTGCACCGTTTCGCCGTGCAGCACGGCTTCGCTGCAACTTGCTGCAGATCGGTCCGCAGGGTTTGTGCGACCAATTCCAGGCGCTGACGCTGCTTCAACTGGCCCAATGAGGGCAGGGCCTGGCTGAGCAGGATGCCCAACAAGGCCAGGCAAACAAGCAACTCGAGCATTGTCAATCCGGTGCAGCGATCGCGGGCCATGGCGCTCTCCTGAATGGCTCCGGACACCATACAGGAGCAGGCCGGCGCTGACTGTCCCCAGGAATTCCGCAATCAGATGTCGCGGATCAGCTTCCTGAACTCGTCGACGTCTTCGAAGCTGCGGTAGACCGAGGCAAAGCGCACATAGGCGACCTTGTCGATGCGCTTGAGTTCGCGCATGACCAGTTCGCCCAGTCGCGCCGACGGCAATTCGCGTTCGCCGCTGGCCAGCAAGGCTTCCTCGATGCGGGCCAGAGCAGCATCGATCTGCTCGATGCTGACCGGCCGCTTGCGAAGGGCCAATTGCATCGAGTCGCGGATTTTTTTGGGCTCGAACTCGGCTCTTGTCCCGTCCTTTTTCACCACCGCGGGCAGGGCGATTTCAGCCCGTTCGTAGGTGGTGAAGCGCTTTTCGCAACTTGCGCAGCGGCGCCGGCGCCGCACCACATCGCCTTCATCCGATTCCCGGGTCTCGGCGACCTGGGTTTCGGGATGGCTGCAAAAAGGACAACGCATGCCGGTTCAGCCTGGTTCAGCGATAGACAGGGAAGCTGCTCGTCAAGGCGGCGACCTTGGCCCGGACTTCAACGAGATTGCCTTCGTCATGCGGTTTGTCGAGGACGTCGGCGATCAGGTGCGCGGTGAGGCGGGCTTCTTCTTCCTTGAAGCCGCGTGTCGTCATCGCGGGTGTGCCCAGACGGATGCCGCTGGTGATCATCGGTTTTTGCGGGTCGTTTGGAATGCCGTTCTTGTTGCAGGTCATATGCGCCAGGCCCAGGATGTTTTCGGCTTCCTTGCCGGTCATGTGCTTCGGGCGCAGGTCGACCAGCATCACATGGCTCTCGGTGCGACCCGAGACGATGCGCAGACCGCGCTGCGTCAGCGTTTCAGCCAGCACCACCGCGTTCTTGATCACCTGGCTCTGGTAGACCTTGAATTCAGGCTGCAGCGCTTCCTTGAAGGCCACCGCCTTGGCCGCGATCACATGCATCAGCGGGCCGCCCTGGATGCCAGGGAAGATCGCGCTATTGATCTGCTTGGCGAACGCGTCCTTCATCAGGATGATGCCGCCGCGCGGTCCGCGCAGGCTTTTGTGGGTGGTCGACGTCACGACGTCGGCATAGGGCACCGGGTTCGGGTAGACCCCGGCAGCGATCAGCCCGGCGTAATGCGCCATGTCGACCATGAAATAGGCGCCGACTTCCTTGGCGATCCTGGCAAAACGCTCGAAGTCGATGTGCAGGCTGTAGGCTGAAGCACCGGCGATGATCAGCTTCGGGCGCTGTTCGCGCGCTGTTGCTTCCATCGCTTCGTAGTCGATTTCTTCGCGGGCATTCAAGCCGTAGCTGACCACCTTGAACCATTTGCCGCTCATGTTCAAAGGCATGCCATGGGTCAGGTGACCGCCTTCGGCCAAGCTCATGCCCATGATGGTGTCGCCCGGCTGCAGCAGGGCGAAGAACACGCCCTGGTTGGCTTGCGAACCCGAATTCGGCTGCACATTGGCGTTCTCGGCGCCGAACAACTGTTTCAGGCGGTCGATGGCCAATTGCTCGACCACATCGACATATTCGCAACCGCCGTAATAGCGGCGACCCGGATAGCCCTCGGCATATTTGTTCGTCAGCTGACTGCCCTGGGCCTGCATGACCGCCGGCGAGGTGTAGTTTTCCGAGGCGATCAACTCGATGTGATCTTCCTGGCGCTGGTTTTCTTGTTGCACGGCGGCCCACAAATCGGGGTCGATCAGGGCAAGGGTGGATTGGTTGCGGTCAAACATGGTGGCTGGAGGGATTCAAGAAGTGGAGTCCCAGGCATCCGGTCATACGACATGGAAGCCGGGCTGCCCAGGCGAACGGCTGAAGGCGGACATTGTCAATATCAATGGCCGTTCGCGCTTCCCGGTGGTCCTCCACCTTGGGGCTGCACGCAGCCCTGATCGCCAGTCGCGCGAAGCTTTGATTGTAACGGGCGAAGGGGTTTCTAACGCAGTAGGGCGATACGCTGCTTGTCGGCATCCGGCTGGACGGCAGCTTGGTTCAGGAGTTTGGCCGAGCCTGCTGTCGGCATCTGGCTCGGCAACTGGCGACCCGAAGCGATGAGCTTCATCTGCTCACTTTCAGACAGCACGCGCTGCGCATAGCCTGCATCGTCGGGCAGATTGGCGGCGCCGACATAAAAGCGCAGGCCTTCTTCGGTGCTGCCGGCGCGCTGGATGCATTCCTTCAGGATCTGCACGCCGACCCGCAAATTGGTGATCGGGTCGAAGGCCGCCAGATTGCCGCCGAAAGCCTCGTACTTGGCATCATGGACGCGGGTCAATACTTGCATCAGGCCTTGTGCTCCGACCGAGCTTTGTGCAAAGGGATTGAAGCCCGATTCGATCGCCATGATGGCCAGAATCAAGGTCGGTTCAACCTTTGCGCGCTGCCCCACAGCCCAGGCTTCCTGAACCAGGCGGCTGATCGGCTCTGGCGCCACTTTGTAGCGATGTGCCAGCCAGGTAGCGACTGCCGCTTGCTGACGCGGCAGGTCCTTCGGATTCACAGCCGTGGCTCGCGCGACCGCTTCGGGTTCGCTGTTGCCGTAAAGCGTGTCACCTTCAGCTTCCGCACGCGCTTCCTGGCGGGCATGGAGCCATCCAAGGGCTTGGCCCTCGAGGGTATGGCGGAACCCGGTCTGGCTCGAGAAGGTCAACAAGACTGTCACGACGGCCAGTCCGACCAGCGCCAAGCTGTTGTGGCTGACCACCAGCAAGCCCTGGCCGATGTCCCGGACAAATAGCGAAGCGGCAGCAAAAATGCTACGGGCCATGCAGAGCAGATATTCACGCGCTGTCAACGGGGACCTTTCTTCCTCGCCAAGAAAACAACCGGGGACCGTTGCATCCCCGATATTCAACATGGCAGTGATAATGGACCGGCAAAACAAGCCAAAAAATCGCCGCAATGGCGGGGCTCGAAGCCCTCGCTCTTATCAGCGAATCGTCAATGCCGACAATCGGCCTTGACAAGGGTTTACCCTGGAAGACCAAGGAGAGCGGATTTTATGGGTGAAATTGGGCGAGTCAAGCATATCAATCGAATTTAAAATAACTTTTTGATATGAAATATCGAGATTTACGTGAGTTCATCAATGGACTCGAGGGGCTTGGCGAGCTGAAGCGTATCCAGCAACCGGTCTCACCCTGGTTGGAGATGACGGCCCTCAGCGACCGCGTGCTGCGCGCCGAAGGACCGGCGCTGCTGTTCGAAAACCCGACCGGTTACAGCACGCCGGCGCTGACCAATCTGTTCGGCACGACGAGGCGCGTTGCCCTGGGCATGGGTGCGCAAAGCCTGCAGGAGTTGCGCGATGTCGGCCATTTGCTCGCCAGCCTTAAAGAGCCCGAGCCGCCCAGAGGCCTGAAGGACACCGGTCGCCTGCTGCAGATGCTGAAGTCGCTATGGGACATGAAGCCCAAGGTCGTCAGCCGCGGCGCCTGTCAGGAGCAAGTCTTTGCCGGCAGCGATGTCGACCTGAAAAGACTGCCCATCCAGCATTGCTGGCCCGGCGACATCGGACCCTTGTTGACCTGGGGCCTGGTGATCACCCGTGGCCCGCAGAGCATCCCGACACCGAAGCTGCGGCAGAACCTGGGCATCTATCGTCAGCAAGTGATCGGCAAGAAGCAGGTGGTCATGCGCTGGCTGGCGCATCGCGGTGGCGCGCTGGACTTCCGGGACTTCGCGCTGGCCAATCCGGGTCAGCCATTTCCGATCGCGGTGGCTTTGGGCGCTGACCCGGCGACGATTCTCGGTGCGGTTACGCCGGTACCTGATAGCCTGTCCGAATACCAGTTTGCTGGGCTGCTGCGCGGCTCGCGCACCGAACTGGTCGACAGCGGCGTCGGCGAGAGAGGCCTGATGCTGCAGGTGCCTGCCAACGCTGAGATCGTCCTCGAAGGCCATATTCCGGTCGCGACCAGCGGCTACAACGGTTTCAGCGAAGACGGCATCGCGCTGAAAGAAAAGGGTGGCTATCTGCACGCGCTGGAAGGGCCGTTCGGCGACCATACTGGCTATTACAACGAGCAGGACTGGTTTCCGGTGTTCGAGGTGCAGCGGCTGACGCAGCGGCCTGATCCGATCTACCACTCGACCTACACCGGTAAGCCGCCCGACGAGCCGGCCATTCTTGGCGTGGCGCTGAATGAAGTGTTCGTGCCGATCCTGCAAAAGCAATTCACTGAAATCGTCGACTTCTATCTGCCGCCCGAAGGCTGCAGCTACCGGTTGGCAGTAATTTCAATCAAGAAGGCCTACCCGGGACACGCGAAACGGCTGATGTTCGGTCTGTGGAGCTTTCTGCGCCAGTTCATGTACACGAAGTTCATCGTCGTCGTCGACGAGGACATCAACATCCGCGACTGGAAGGAAGTCATCTGGGCGATCACGACCCGGATGGACCCGGTGCGCGACACCACGCTGGTCGAGGGCACGCCGATCGACTATCTGGATTTTGCATCTCCCGTCAGCGGCCTTGGCGGCAAGATGGGGCTCGACGCAACGAATAAATGGCCTGGCGAAACCCCGCGCGAATGGGGGAAGGCGATTGCAATGACGGCGGCAGTGCAGCAGCGCACCGATCTGCTGTTCGAGCAATTGTTCAACGTCAAAAAAGCTTGAATCCTGATCCGGTCTGGGGTAAGCTGAAGCTGCCTTTTCAGGCAAACACTGTGGCGCAGTCTCTGCGTGACAGGAGCCCCCCGGCAAATCGCCTCGGAGCCCCACTGGTAGCGTCAGCTACCCGCCCCTTTCAGGCTTCGGCTTGAAAGGGGTTTCGTTTTTTGGGCCGCTCAATGCCGCTCAATGGCCTGCGATCGAGCCCAGCCACTCATAGACCATGTAGCGCATGCGCAAGATGCCTTCGTTGGAAGGGCACCAGTCTTGCAGGTCTGTGGGTGCATCGCGCTGCGCCCCGATCGGCGCCGGGATGATCTCGATCTGCCCCATCGCCGCCTCGTTGAAGGCGCGCAGCGAACGCTGCATATGCAGATCGTTGGTCACCAGCAGGAGCTTCTTGATGCCATCGGCTTTGAGCAGCGCGACCGAGTAGCTGGCGTTTTCACGCGTGTCGCGCGAGCGGCCTTCGGCCCATCTCAGCGGCAGGCCGAACTCTTGCTCGGCGATGCGCCCGGCGCTGGATGCTTCGGACTGCGCCGCAGGCCCCGAACCCCAGCCGATGCCGCCTGAAAATCCCAGCGGCGCCTTGACCTGCCTTGCCAGCCAGATTCCGTAACGCAACCGTTCCAGGCTCAGCGGTTTCAGATCGGGGCCGGCATATTCAGGCACGAAGCTGCACGCGCCGCCACCGAGTACCAGCACGGCGACATCGATTCGACTCTGGCTGCGCAATGCGGCGATCGCTTCGGTACTCAGCGCTGGCGGTGGTTTCAACAGCCGCTGCGCCAGCCATTGCGCCGCCCCTTCGGTGCAACTCAACCACAGACCCAGCGAGGCCAGCGCCAGCAGCGCGCGGCCTGCCTGGCGATGGCGGCGCAGCAGACCGGCACCGAGCATCACCAGCAGCAGCCAAGGTACGGGCGGCAGCAACAGCACCAGCAGCAGCGGCTTGAACAGGTGGGCAAAATCAATTGAGTTCATCGACGCATCCAGTTAGATCAAGCCTCATGATGCCTTGATCCAGCTCCGCTATGCTTGGCAGACCTTTTTCAACCAGACCGACATGATGACTGAATCGACGAAAAAACTTGAACGCATCACTCTTGGCGGCGGTTGTTTCTGGTGTCTCGAAGCCGTCTTCGAACTGGTGCGCGGTGTGCAGCATGTCGAGTCGGGGTACTGCAACGGGGCGCTGCAGAACCCCAGCTATGAGCAGGTCTGCTCGGGACGAACTGGCCACGCCGAAGTCGTGCGCGTAGATTTTGATCCGGCTGAAGTCAGCCTGCGCGAACTGCTCGAGGTATTTTTCGTCATTCATGACCCGACCACCTTGAACCGCCAGGGGGGCGATGCAGGCACCCAGTACCGCTCGGGCATCTATGTGCACAATGCGGCGCAGGCAAAGTTGGCGCGCGAGGTTTTGGACGAATTGCAGTTAGCACTGCAAGGCCGGGCTGTCACCGAGTTGACGGCCGAAGCCAATTACTGGCCGGCCGAGGCTTACCACCAGCATTACTTCGTCAACAACCCGTCTCAAGGCTATTGCGCCTTTGTCGTGGCACCTAAGGTCGACAAGTTTCTCGCTACCTTCAAGAGACTGAGTCGCTGATGCCGGTTGCAGCGATCGAATGGCAGGGCCTGCGTTATCGCTATGGCCAGGAATCCGACATCACTTTCGACGACCTCAAGCTCGCGGCCGGGCAGCATCTGTTGCTGCGCGGCGCTTCGGGCAGTGGCAAGTCGACCTTGCTGGCTTTGCTGGCAGGATTGTTGAGTCCGACCACCGGGCAGATCCAGGTGGCCGGTCAGTCGTTGCAGGATTTGAGCCCGCGCGAACGCGATGCGTGGCGCGGTGCGCAGCTCGGTTTTGTGCCGCAACGCCTGCATCTGAGCGCCAGCCTGAGCGTTGCCCACAACCTGGACCTGCCCTATGTCTGCGCCGGATTGCCGCCGGATCGTGCCCGGGCTGCCTTGCTGCTTGATCAACTGGGTCTGGCTGCTGTCAGTCGGCGTCTGCCGCACCAACTGAGCGTCGGCCAGGCGCAACGTGTGGCTTTGGCACGTGCCTTGATACGCCGCCCGAAATTGCTGCTGGCCGATGAGCCCAGCGCCAGCCTCGATGACGACAACACCGCGGCGATGCTCGATCTGCTGCTGGATGGTGCTGCTAGCCAGGGCGCGACGCTGGTGCTGGCCTCGCATGACGCAAGGGTTGCGCTGCGAATGGGGCAGCGCAGCGATGTCGTCGAGCATCGACTGCCAACTTTGCCGCTGCCGCCATGAGCCTGCCCCGACTTGCCTGGCGCTATCTATGGGCCCAGCCATTGACGGCAGGCTTGAACTTGCTGCTGCTGAGCCTGGGGCTGGCAGCGATGACTTTTGTCCTGCTGGTCAGCGAACAGATCGACGCCGGGGTCAGACGCGATATGGCCGGTATCGACCTGGTGGTCGGCGCCAAGGGCAGCCCGATGCAGATCATGCTGGCAGGGGTGTTCCACCTTGATACGCCGACCGGCAATATCCCGCTGGCGACCATCGAGCGGCTGCGCGCCCACCCGATGGTGGCGCAGGCCTTGCCGCTGTCCTTGGGGGACAGCTTGCGCGGCTTTCGCATCGTCGGTACCAGCCCCGATTACCTCGAGTTGTATCAGGGGCGCTTGGCCAGCGGGCAGGTCTGGAACGAACCGATGCAGGCTTTGTTGGGCGCTGAGGTGGCCCGCGTGACCGGGCTGAAAGTCGGCGACCAGTTTGCCGGCAACCATGGCCTGGGCGAGCAGGGCAATGAGCATGAGGGGCAAAAATACCGCGTCGTCGGCCTGCTGGCCCCCAACGGCAGCGTGCTCGACCGCTTGGTACTGACCGATCTGGCCTCGGTCTGGGCAGTACATGAAGCCCATCATGGCGCAGCCGAGCCGGCCGCCGCGCGCGAAATCACCATGGCCCTGGTCAGCTACCGCAGCCCGCTGGCAGCCATCAGCCTGCCGCGCTGGATCAACGCACAGGAGGGTTTGCAGGCTGCCGCACCGGCGCTTGAAACTGCGCGGCTGATGCGTATGGTGGGCGCGGGTACCGAATTGCTGCGGGCTTTTGGGCTGCTCCTGCTGCTGGCCGCAGGGCTGTCGGTATTCGTCGCTTTGCTGCATTCGGTGCGGGCCAGGCAGAGCGATCTGGCCATGCTGCGCATGCTGGGCGCGAGTCCGCTGCGGGTCGCGTTATTGGTTGGTCTTGAAGCTCTGATCCTGGCGGTGCTGGCCTGTCTGATCGGCCTGGTTCTGGGGCATGCCTTGACCGGCCTGCTCGGTGCTGTGCTGGCCTCTCAGCACTCCTTGCGCATCAGTGGTTTTTGGTGCTCAGTCTGGGAGTTCGGCATTGCGTTGCTGGCGCTCTTGCTGGCGCTGCTGGCTTCCGCCTGGCCGGCTTGGGCGAGCTTCCGGCTTGACGTCACCGAGTTGCTGCAAGCGCCTAGGTAGGAAGGCACAATCGGGGCGTGGATATGAAGCGAAAACTTTTTGCTGCGGCCTTGCTGCTGGCTATGGCTTTGCAGGGTGCAGCGGCGCAAGCGGTGATCGGCCAGGGGCCGGGCTATCACGACCCTCGCAGCCCGTTTGCACCCTTGCAGGAAAAGGAAGGCATCCTGACTTGGGAGTTGCTGTCATCGGTGACCACCAAGGCAGAGAAAACAAAGTTGACGCCGGTTTTCCCGGCCAAGGTGCTCGCACTCGACAAACGCAAGGTCAAGGTGCAGGGTTTCATGATGCCGCTGGAGCCTGGCGACAAGCAGCATCATTTCCTGCTCTCATCGGTGCCGACGAGCTGCAACTTCTGCGTGCCCGCCGGGCCTGAAGGGCTGATCGAGGTGCGCACCAAGCAAGCTGTGCGCTATTCGCTGGAGCCAGTGGTGGTGGAGGGCATCCTGGCGGTCTTGAACGATGACCCTTACGGCATGTACTACCGGGTCACCGATTGAACCATGGGGCTTGTTATGGCGCCAGCCGTTCCTTGACCCATACCCCTGCGTCGAGCCGGTAGCTGATCCGGTCATGCAGCCTTGACTTGCGGCCTTGCCAGAACTCCCAGCGCTCGGGCAGCAAGCGGTAGCCTCCCCAATGCGGCGGACGCGGCGGATACAGGCCATGCTGGACTGCGGCGCGGGCGGCATTGCTGACCAGCGTAGCCCTTGAACTGATCACCTGGCTTTGCGGCGAAGCCCAAGCGCCCAGGCGCGAGTCGAGCGGTCGCGACTGGAAATAGACATCGGACTCCTCTACATCGACGCGGGTGACGCGGCCCTCGATGCGCACGACCCGCTCCAGTTCGACCCAATGAAATTGCAGTGCGGCAAAGGGGTTGGCGGCCAGCTCACGGCCTTTGCGGCTGTCGTAATTGGTGAACCAGACGATGCCCCTCGCATCAAAACCCTTGATCAACACCACCCGGGTAGAAGGCCGGCCTTCAGCACCGACGGTGGCCAATGTCATCGCATTCGGTTCGGGCAACTGACTGGCCAGCGCTTCTTCGAGCCATTGTTTGAATTGAAGCGTTGGTTCGCTGGCGGCGAGATCGACATCGAGTTCGCCCTGCTCATAGCTTTTGCGCAGGTCAGAGAGTTTGTTCATGGGTCGAAGTATGCGTCGATTTCGCGCAAACCTTGTCAACTGGTCAATTCGTGATTTTTTCGACAAGAATATGGTTTTTAGGGAGAGTGGAAATCCTTAAGTATTGGACCCGATGTTGTGGAGCTTCGGCGCAGGTCATGCTATGACCATGGCGGTTCAAAATGCCGATGCAATTTTTCAAGGACAAGACGGAATGATGAAACAGCGACCGGCTATCGTCGTGCTCGCCGCAGGGCGCGGCATGCGCTTTCATGGAGAAGGACACAAGCTCGAACAGCAGCTCAGAGAGGCCGGCGAAACGGTGCTCTCGGTCACGCTGGGGCACGCGTTGGAGACTGGCTTGCGCGTGGTCGTGGTGACCAGCGCCCGCATGGCGCCAGCGGTCAACCGCTTGATCGCAGCGCGCAATGCCGTGGTACTGCCCGAGTTGGACAGCCATGGACGGCTCAATCCTGAAGGTATGGGCTATTCGATCGCTGCAGGTGTCAGCGCCAGTGGCGATTCAAATGGCTGGCTGATCGTGCCGGCCGACATGCCTTTGCTGCGCCCCTCGAGCATGCTGGCTGTGGCCGCCGCGCTGGAACAATATCCAATTGCCTTTGCCCAGTACCGCGGTCGCCGAGGCCATCCGGTGGGTTTCAGCGCCGAGCTCTATTCGGAATTGGTCGCGCTGCAAGGCGACGAAGGCGCGCGACGCATTCTGGCGCGGTGTCCGTCACAGGCGATTGAAGTCGACGACGCTGGCGTGCTGGTCGATGTCGACACGGTCGAGGATTTGGCGGCGCTGCAAGCCGGCTAAGCAGAGGCCTTTGGTTCTCGGCCGGTTGGTAACCTGTTGGTAACCCACTACGGGGTCAGTCGTTGTAATATGGTTACCTGTTTTTACAGAACCGAGTTACATCGACTGCCGCATGAACAAGATTCTCCTTGCCGTTACCTCACGCATCCGTCAGCGCAGTGCTGCCAGCCGTGAGCAGTACCTCGATGGACTGGCACAGATGGCCGGACGCAAACGCGGGATCGAGCGCATCGGTTGCGCCAACGTCGCTCATGCCGTTGCGGCGCTGCCGGCCAATGACAAGTTGCGCATCGTGGCCGAGAAGGCGCCGCATCTCGCAGTCGTCACCGCCTACAACGACATGCTGTCGGCGCACCAGCCCTATGCGGCCTATCCCGACTTGATCCGCGCCGAAGCGGCCCGTCAGCAGGCAACGGTGCAGGTGGCCGGCGGCGTGCCTGCGATGTGCGACGGTGTGACGCAAGGCTTGCCTGGCATGGAGCTGAGCCTGTTTTCACGCGATGTGATCGCGATGTCGACAGCCGTGGCGCTGAGCCATGATGTTTTTGACGCGGCCTTGCTGCTGGGTATTTGCGACAAGATCGTTCCCGGACTGCTGATCGGCGCCCTGCATTTTGGCCATCTGCCCTGTGTCTTCGTGCCCGCCGGGCCGATGAGCAGTGGCCTGTCAAACAATGCCAAGTCGAAAGTTCGCGAGCAATATGCGCAGGGCAAGGTCGGCCGTGAAGAGTTGATGCAGGCCGAATCGGCCGCCTACCATGGCGCCGGCACGTGCACCTTCTACGGTACCGCCAATAGCAACCAGATGCTGCTCGAAGCGATGGGCTTGCATGTGCCGGGCGCCGCCTTCGTGCACCCGCAGGATCCGCTGCGCGATGCTTTGACCCGTGAAGCCGTGCGCGCGGCTTTGGCGATCACGGCGAGGGCAGGGCGCTACACGCCGATCGGGCGCCTGGTCGATGAACGCGCGATCGTCAACGCGATGGTGGCCTTGCTGGCGACTGGTGGATCGACCAACCATCTGATCCACTGGGTCGCCGTGGCGCGCTCGGCTGGCATCCTGATCGACTGGACCGATTTTTCTGATCTTTCAGGCGCAACGCCCTTGTTGACGCGCATCTATCCGAACGGCTCGGCGGACGTGAACCAGTTCCAGGCGGCGGGCGGCCCGGGTTTCGTGATCCGCGAGTTGCTCGATCACGGCTTGATGCATGAAGATGTCCTGAGCGTGGCTGGGCCGTCGCTGCGGCCCTATGCGCACCTGCCGATCCTGGCTGCGGACGGCAAATCGGTTGCCTGGCAGGACCTGCCAGCTGCCAGCAGGGATGAGCAGGTCGTGCGACTGGCTTCGGCGCCGTTCAGTGACAGCGGTGGTCTGAAACTGCTGGCCGGCAATCTGGGCCGGGCGGTGATCAAGATTTCAGCGGTGCCCCAAGGGAATCATCTGATCGAAGCGCCGGCGCGCATTTTCGATAGCCAGGAAGACATGCTGGCAGCTTTTGATGCGGGTGAATTGGAGCGCGACCTTGTCGTGGTCGTGCGCTTCCAGGGTCCGCAGGCCAATGGCATGCCCGAGTTGCACAAGCTGACGCCGCCCTTGGCGGTACTGCAGGGGCGTGGTTTCAAGGTCGCGCTGTTGACCGATGGGCGCATGAGCGGCGCTTCGGGCAAGGTGCCTGCAGCCATTCACATCAGCCCCGAAGCCTTGGCCGGCGGGCCGCTGGCCAAGCTGCGCGATGGCGATCTGGTGCGGCTCGACGCGGTCAGCGGAGAATTGCTCGCGCTGGTGCCGGCCAATGTCTGGGATGCCCGCGAACTGGCCGGTATTCCGGCCCAGCAATTGCGCAGTAACGGCCTGGGCCTCGGTCGCGATCTGTTCGCTGGCATGCGGCGCAATGTGCTGAGCGCCGAAGCCGGCGCGATCAGCTGGCTTTGAAGTTTTGACTTGCGCAAGTCCCGAAGATAAAAATCTTTGAGAAGTTTTAAATGACAAACATGAACAATTTCACTCTCAGCCTGGCCGACCATGGCCCCGTGATTCCGGTCATCGTGATCCAACGACTCGAAGACGCGGTACCGCTGGCGCGCGCTCTGGTTGCCGGCGGTGTGCGGGTGCTGGAAGTCACGCTGCGGACCCAGGTCGCTTTGCAGGCGATGGAAGCAATCGCCCGTGCGGTGCCTGAGGCCATCCTCGGCGCCGGTACGCTGCGTTCGGTCGCCGATGTCACAGCGGCCAGGAACGCCGGTTGCCAGTTCGGCGTCAGCCCCGGCTATACAGTAGCGATCGGTGCGGCCTGCCGCGAGCAGGGTCTGCCCTTGCTGCCTGGGGTGTCGACAGCCAGCGAGGTGATGCAGGCCAATGCCGGGGGGTACGGCTTCTTGAAATTGTTCCCGGCGGTTGCTGTTGGCGGCATCAATCTGCTGAAAGCCCTGGCGGGACCATTCCCCGAAGTGCGTTTTTGCCCGACCGGCGGCATCACGGTGGAGACTGCGCCGCAGTTTCTCGGCCTTTCCAATGTGCTGGTCTGTGGCGGTTCGTGGCTGACGCCTCAGGACGCCGTCGACGCGGGCGACTGGGGCCGCATCACCGAATTGGCGGCTGCGGCGGGAGCGCTGCGGTTCAAGCCAAAGTGACGATCACCGGCGCGTGGTCGCTGGGCCTGTCGTTCTTGCGCGGCAGCTTGTCGATCATGCAGGCGCTGACCCGGCCTCGCAGCGCTTGGCTGACCAGAATATGGTCGATACGCAAGCCCTGGTTCTTGCGGAACGCCAGGTTGCGGTAATCCCACCAGCTCCAGCTTTTTGCTGGCTGTTCGAAGAGCCTGAATGCATCGGTCAGGCCCAGCTCCAGCATGGCCTGGAAATGGGATCGTTCCTGGGGCGTGCAATGGATTTGTCCGGCCCAAGTCACCGGGTCGTAGACATCGCGATCTTCGGGCGCGATGTTGAAGTCACCCATCAGGATCAGCTCGGGGTGGGCTTTCAGTTCCTCGGCCAGCCAGGCTTGCAAGGCATCGAGCCAAGCCATCTTGTACTGGAACTTGTCGCTGTCCGGCGCTTGTCCGTTGGGGAAATAGGCGCCGATGCAGCGGATGCCGTCAACGCTGGCGGCGATCACGCGCGCCTGCGGGTCATCGAATCCGGGAATGTTCAGGACCGGCTCGGTCGCAACGGTGCGGCTCAGCAAAGCCACGCCGTTATAGGTCTTCTGGCCAAACCAACGGGCTTGGTAGCCGGCCGCTTCGATCTCGGCTGCCGGAAATTTGTCGTCAGTCTGTTTGGTCTCTTGCAGCACCAGCACATCGACCGGGTTGGCTGCCAGCCAGTCCAGCAACTGCGGCAGGCGCACGGTCAGCGAGTTGACGTTCCAGGTGGCAAATGTCTTCAATTCAGAATCCTTCTCAACTATTACGGCAATGGACGATTCGCGCTTGACTCAGACTGAATTGTGCCCGCTTCGAGTTGCTTCGGTTCGAGCCGGCGCCCGGGGAAAAGCAGCGGCTACAGCATGATTGCTGCGCCAAGCGGCTGCACCTTCTAAAATACCAGGATGAACATTCATCAAATGCAAGTTCGCTATCAGCCGACCGCCGATCGGGTTCTGTGGCAGTTGCGCACCGGCGAAGGCGAGTTGGTAGGAGTCTGGCTGACAAGGCGCATGCTGCGTCAGTTGTGGCCGCACCTGAACCGGGTCACCACGATGTCAGGCATCACCAGGATGGCACCGAATGCGATTGCTTCGCCCGAAGCTAGAGAAATGATGGCGCAGGCGGCACGCTCAAGGCCGCTGGAGAACGCCAATTTCGAAACCGCCTTTGATTCGCAGGCAGCTTCGCTGCCGCTGGGTCCCGAGCCCTTGTTGCCCGAAGCCTATGACATCGGCCCCGGCAAGGGTGGTCAGGGCGTGCATCTGGCAGCGCGCGAAACCAATGGCCGCAACATGACGCTCGAGCTGTCCGATGAACTCGCCATCGGACTGCTGCGTTTGCTCGAACAGGCGCTGATCGAAGCGGATTGGGGCATTCTGGAAACGCCTCCAGCCGCAGAAGCAGGCGCGCCATCAACGCCGACTGCGCCCATCCTGCTGAATTGATAAAACTGCTGCTGGCGCGAATTCAGAGGTGCAGCCAGGCCGTGATGCCAACTGCGATGCCGATACCGCCCATCGCCAAGGTGGCAGCAGCCATCCAGCCCTTTTTCGTCAACAGGGCGATGGCTGCCAAGGCGATCGATACCTGCAAGGCGGTGGTTGCCTGAGCCCAGCGGTGGTGCTGGTGCATCTGCTCAGCGCTTTTTTCGTCGAAGGCCTTCGATTCAGCTTCGAGCTTTTGCGCCCCGAGCATGATCTCGGCCTTTTCGGACTTGTAGCGTTCGACTTCCTGCAGGTACTTGGCCTTCTTGTCCTCAGTGACCAGCATCACGGCCAATTCAGCCAGGTTCTGCTTGTTGCTTTTGGCCTGGTAGTAATTCCACTGGTTGGCTGCCTCGGTCTTCTTGATTGCCGCGTCGTTCTTGAACAAGCCTGCCTCGGCCTGTGTCGCGCCACCCATGTAAGAAAACATCGCACCGACCGTGGCCAAAACGGCGGTGATTACCGCCAACTGCCCGGCTATGCCTTTGGACTCACCGTGAGAGCCATGCTCGAGCTCGTGGTCGTGCGGACCGTGAACGTGAAAACCATCTTCTGACATAGTTGCTCCTTGGGTTCAGTGGCGTTGGTAGGTGACAAAGTCATAGGGCCAACCTTCGGGGCTGGTCTTTTTTTCGCGAAAAATCTCGGTAAATTGCTGCCGATCCCAGACCGGAAAGAAACTGTCCGCAACGAAATCAGCATCGATTTCGGTCAATTCCAGCCTGTCAGCCCGGGAAATCGCCGCAGTGTAGATCTCCTCGCCGCCGATCACGTAAACCCTGAGGGCTCCGGCGCAGGCTTTCAGCGCGGCGTCGAGCGAGTCGAAGACCTCGGCGCCTTCGAGTTGCAAGGCCTGGCGCGACAGCACCAGATTGCGTCGCCCGGGCAGCGGCTTGAAGCGCTCCGGCAATGAATCCCAGGTCTTGCGCCCCATGATCACCGGGTGGCCCAGGGTCAAGGCCTTGAAGCGCGCCATGTCTTCGGGCAGCCGCCAGAGCAGTTGGTTGTCGCGGCCGATGGCACCCTGGCGCGCCACCGCAGCGATCAGGCTGATCGCCGTCATACGGCGACTGGCGCCTTGATCGCCGGGTGCGGCGCGTAGCCGGTCAGTTCGAAGTCTTCGAGTTCGTAGTCGAACAAGGTCGGCGGCCGGCGCTTGATCTGCAACTGTGGGTAGGGCAGCGGCTGGCGCCCAAGCTGTGTCTGCACCTGCTCGAAATGATTGCTGTAGATATGGCAGTCGCCGCCGGTCCAGACGAAGTCGCCCAGATCGAGCTCGCATTGCTGCGCCAGCATCTGGGTCAGCAAGGCATAGCTGGCGATGTTGAAGGGCACGCCCAGAAAAATATCGGCGCTGCGTTGGTAGAGCTGGCAGGACAGTTTGCCGCGACCGCCAGGCGATTCGGGTGGCGCCACATAGAACTGGAAAAATGCATGGCAAGGCATCAAGGCCATCTTCGGCAGGTCGGCGACGTTCCAGGCGCTGACGATGATGCGGCGTGAATCGGGGTTGGTTTTCAGCTGCTCAACGACCTGGGAAATCTGGTCGATATGGCCGCCATCAGGGGTCGGCCAATTTCGCCATTGAACGCCATAGACCGGGCCGAGGTCGCCGCTTTGCGGCGCCCATTCATTCCAGATATTGCAGCCGCGCTCCTGCAACCATTTGACGTTGGAGTCTCCGCGCAAGAACCAGAGCAACTCGAGCACGATCGATTTGAGATGCACTTTTTTTGTCGTGACCAGCGGGAAGCCCTGGTTCAGGTCAAAGCGCAACTGGTGGCCGAACACGCTGCGCGTGCCGGTACTCGTGCGGTCCATCTTGGCCACGCCATGCTCGAATACATGGCGCATGAAGTCTTCGTACTGCGATGAAGTCTGGGAGGGGCTTGGGCTCATGGGGGGGATTCTAGAAGCTTGGTCGCGTTCAATGCGCGGCCGGGCCTTCAGTTCAAACTTGAATTGCCGCAATTCATCGGTGCATGAAAGGATTCTTGATGATCAAGACTCAAAAACCGCTTGAAGCCGAGCGTATTTCCTGCGAAATCTGTCTGAAGGAGGTGCCGCTGTCCGAGTCAACGGTGTCCGAGGGCAGGGATTATTTCGTGCATTTTTGCGGGCTCGATTGTTTCCAGGCCTGGCAGCGCCAGCAGGGCAAGCCGGCGGCTGATACGGACAAGCCCGACGCATGACAATCGAAACGATCTGCTTGCGGGAAACTACGGCCCGTGGTCTCCGAGCAAGTCATGGATAATATTAAGTGTTTGACGAGTTGTACGGCGCCACAGGTCCGCACCGGTATTCATGGCAAAAGGAACTATGGGCTCGAGACCAGGGCATCGAAACAAAGGTTTTTTGGCGCTGCCTCCAGGAGAGCTGGCGGCGTGTCGGGAGGACTTGCGAAAGCTCGGGCTTGAAGATTATTTGTGGTGTTCGCCCGAAGATGGATTTCTGGCGCTCAAACCCGAGTCGCTGAGCCTTTTGGCCCCGGCTTTTGACACGACCGGTTTATGTGCAAGCTTGCAGTTTGATACCAAGGCCAGCGAAATCGATCTGCAGCGCGAAATCTGGCTGGCCTTGCTGGCAACGCCCTGGCCGCAGCATTTTCCGAGCTATGCTGAACTTGCCGCCGCGGTGCGAATGCGCGCCAATATCGTCCATGCCGCCCGCAAGACGGCGCTGGCATTTCACACCCATGTGGCCGAACGGCCTGCCGCCTTGTGGACCTATTCGCGCGAGACCAGCTTCACCGTACGGCCTGGTTGTTCCTTGATCGAGGCGCTGGAGCGCGCCACCCAGCCCGAAGTTAGCGGGCAGCTCTATGACTTCTCGTGCTACCGGGCAACCGAGTACGTGATTTTGCTGGCAATGGCCAAGGAAGCTCGCGAGCACAACCCGGCCTTGTTCGCCCGCATGCAGTTGCAGAGCGAGCGCAATGCGGTGATGTCGGGGCAGTTCCACGAAGTGTTTTTGCGGGAACTCGGTACCAATGAAGTTCCGCTGCCGCCTGCCTATTACGTGCCTGGCGATAGGGTCTGGTTCCGCAATCCGGATGCCGCCTCCTCCGATGTGACTGGTTTCGAAGGATCCTGGGTGTTTTATCTAGGGCAGGGGCTGTTTGCCAATTTCTGGAAGCGCGACCAACCTTTCACCCTGCTCAGCAAATGTGTCGAGATCTATCACTGGCGCCATGGCACTTATCTGGATGCTTCCGGTGAGTTGCGGATGGACGAGGGCAAAGTTGCCGAGCAGGTGGCCTTGACCTTGGCTGATCCGGTCGCCAGCGCTGCAGTGTTCGAGCGGATGATGCGCTGGCGCGACCTTTCTGGCCAATACCTCGAGGGCGGTTGCATTGACCGTACCCGAGAGAGCCCGCGCTGGATATGCGCTGGCACCGCCGACATATGGCTGCCCGATGCTTGATGGTCTCGTGATTGAGCGTCTTGCCGAGCAAGGAATAGTCAGCCCAGTATTCGAACGCAGAAAAACTCCTCGGCAGCCCTTGCTAGACGCGCTGAAATTCGTCGCCTGCCAGTTGATCGTGCTGCACCATCTGGCCTTCTACGGCCCGATCGGTGACGCTATCGAGGCGCAATTTCCTCAACTTTCGTTCTCCCTGGTGGAATATGCCCGCATGGCGGTGCAGGTCTTCCTGGTGTTCGGTGGTTACCTCGCCGCGCGCGGCATGTTGCGTCAGCCACCGCGCTGGGCGGCACTGCCCGGGCTATTCTGGCAGCGCTATATGCGCCTGGCCTTGCCGCTGGCTGCGGCCCTGCTGGTGGCGATGGCAGTCAATGGGCTGACGCGCCCCTGGCTTGACGCTGACACCGTGTCGGCACCGGTGAACTGGGGCCAGCTGGCCGCGCATCTGGCAATGCTGCATTCTTTGCTGGACATCGAGTCGATCAGTGCCGGGGTCTGGTATGTCTCGATCGATCTGCAACTCTTCATCCTGCTGGCGCTGCTGTTTGTGCTGGGTCAAGGCTTGCGCGGCTGGCGTTACCTATGCCTCCTGGGCCTGCTGAGCTCGCTGCTTTATTTCAATCTGAAACCGGATTGGGACATCTGGGGGACCTACTTCTTTGCCGCCTACGGGATGGGCGCGCTGCTGGCGATCGGACTGGGCCAACAAAATGACCGCTTTCTGCTGCCACTGCTGAGCTTGCTGGTTTGCGTGGCGTTGGCGTTCGACTTCCGTGAACGCCTGTTGATCGCCCTGGCTACAAGCTGGGCTTTGGCTTATGCAAGGCCCTTGAGCGCTCATTTCGGTCCGTCCATGCAGCGGCTGGCGAGCCTGGGTCAGATGTCCTATTCGGTCTTTTTAATCCACTTCCCGGTCTGCCTGCTCGTCAATACAGCTTTGGTCATGCTCCATCCTGCGCCTGAAGCCGCCTGGGTCTGGGCGCTGGTGGCGCCTCTGACGGCCTTGCTGCTGAGTAATCTGGCCGGAGCGGCTTTCTACCGCTGGGTTGAATTGCCCTGCGCGAGATTGGGTCGCGGCAGGGTCATCGCCAACTGAATCTGAACTTGCTGCCGCACTCAGGCGAGCAACTTGTGGATCAGCTCAGGCGTACTGGCGGCGTTGTATTTTTTCATCAACCGTGCGCGATAGACATCGACGGTGCGCGGGCTGATTGTCAAGCGGCGACCGATCAATTTGCTGGTCAGACCGGCCATCAGCAGGGCCGCGATTTCGCGCTCACGCGGTGTCAACTCGACTTTCAGGCGGCGGTGCGCTGACAAATCCTGAAAGCTCCAGATGCCCTCTGCATGTGGGTCGGCGGGATCGAGTGCCCGCCCTGCGACATGGCACCAGAACAACTCGCCAGCCCGGGGCCCGTCAACCCGTTTCATCACCCGGTCGTCGGCGTAATGCCCGAGCGGCAGCGGTGAATCTGCGGCATCCAGACTGGCCTTGATGCGCTCACCGGTGCGCTCGAATTCGGCCGCGCTGGGATACAGTTTCTCGAAACTTTGGCCGATCAACTGATCGCGCTGGGCACCGAATATCTCGAGCAATTGGCTATTGCAGTCGACGATCAGCCGCTTGGCCGACAGAACCAGGCCGATTGGCGCGAATTCAAACGCGCTGCGGTAGTCGAGGCTCATCAGAGCAGGGTGAGAGTGCCTGTGGCCTGCGCGGCGAGTCTGCCATCAGGGTTCGCAATGTCGCTGCTGCCGAATGCCAATTTTCGGCCACGGCGCAAGATCTTGGCAGTGACGATGCAATGATCACCGGTGATCGGGCGCAGGAAGCTGGTTTGCAGTTGCGCGGTAGTCAGCGGCCTGAATTCACCCAACTCGTTGATCAGCGCCAGCACCATCGCCGTATCGGCTGCGGCCATCACCGCCTGACCGCACATCATCTCACCGACATGGATGAATTCTTGCTTGACTGGCAGCCTGATGCGAACGCTTCCCGGTTGGGATTCGAGAAGTTCCATCTCCATCGCGACGATCCATGGGGCGAAGACCGATGGCATCAAGGCTTGCAATTCTTGTGGACTCATGGCGAATATTTCCGGGGCTGCTTGGTTGGCCCTTAGGCGATTCTACGTAACGATTACGTAAGCGCTTAAGTAGTACGCTCTGCGCTTGGTGAATTCGAGACGGAGACTTTGATGAACAAGCTTTATCCGAGCGCGGCAGCCGCGCTTGCTGACGTCGTGGCAGACGGGCAGTTGATGGCGGTCGGTGGGTTCGGCCTGTGCGGCATTCCCGAGGCCTTGATTGCCGCATTGCGCGACAGTGGCGCCAAGGATTTGACGGTCATTTCCAACAATGCCGGCGTCGATGGTTTCGGTCTTGGACAACTGCTCGAGACGCGCCAGATCAAGCGCATGATCTCCAGCTATGTCGGCGAGAACAAGGAATTCGAACGGCAATATCTGGCGGGCGAATTGGAGCTCGAATTCACGCCGCAAGGCACTTTGGCCGAAAAGCTGCGCGCCGGCGGTGCCGGTATCCCGGCTTTTTTCACCCGCACCGGGGTCGGCACGATCGTCGCCGACGGCAAGGAGTTGCGCGAATTTGACGGCCAGACTTATGTGATGGAGCGATCGCTGCAACCCGATATTTCTCTGGTCAAGGCCTGGAAGGCCGACAAGAGCGGCAACCTGGTGTTCCGTCGTACCGCTCGCAATTTCAATCCGGCGGTAGCGATGGCGGGCAAACTGACGGTTGTTGAAGTCGAACATCTGGTCGAAGTCGGCGAGATCGATCCCGATGCAGTTCACCTGCCCGGCATCTATGTGCACCGCATCGTCGTCAATGCACATCCCGAAAAGCGCATCGAGAAGCGCACGCTGACCGAAACTTCGGCCAAATAAACAATCTCGGGATCGCCCGCTCGAGATGATCGAGTCGCAATGTCCCGAACTGACTGGAGAGCCTGATCATGGCCTGGACTCAAGACCAAATGGCGGCCCGTGCGGCGCTTGAATTAGAAGATGGTTTTTATGTGAACCTCGGCATCGGCATTCCGACGCTGGTGGCTAATTTCGTCCCCAAGGACATCGAAGTCTGGCTGCAAAGCGAGAACGGCATGCTCGGCATCGGCCCGTTTCCCAACGAAGATGAAGTCGACGCCGACCTGATCAACGCCGGCAAGCAGACGGTGACAACGATCCCCGGCAGCGCGATCTTCGGCAGCCACGACAGCTTTGCGATGATTCGCGGCGGCAAGATCAATCTATCGATCCTCGGCGCGATGCAGGTCAGCGAAAAAGGCGATCTAGCCAACTGGATGATTCCGGGCAAGATGGTCAAGGGCATGGGCGGCGCGATGGATCTGGTCGCTGGCGTCAAGCGCGTCATCGTGTTGATGGAGCACGTGGCGAAAAAGCGCGATGGCTCGTTCGACCTGAAGATCCTGCCCTCATGCACCTTGCCTTTGACCGGCCTCGGTGTCGTCAACCGCATCATCACCGACCTCGCGGTGATGGATGTGACGCCCGCAGGGCTGAAGTTGCATGAATTGGCCGAAGGCGTGACGCGCGAGCAAGTGCAGGAAAAGACCGGCGTGACGCTGATCTGACGGAGCTCAGCGAATTCTCCGGCCATCAGTGATTGGCCGGCTTGACGATCGACGCAAAAGGTGCGGCGAGGCTCGAAGCGAGCCTCGCCGCTGCCTTCCCTGATCGGTCGCGATACCCAGGTGAATGCGAGCGGTTATCATCCGCCCCGGCAGCGGGAGCCCGGTCGGCGGCCAAGTTATTCAGCCGGGCAAATATCAAGACCAAGAGCCGGCTTGGCGCGTCTAGATTCAAGGCGCTGCGTTTGACGGCAATTCGCCAGCCTTCATCGCGACAAGATTCCGTACATGACCCATGCCGTCTCCAAGGCCGTTTTCGCCGGCACCATTTTCACCAGCGCTTTCGCGCTCTTCCTGGTGCAACCGATCATCGCCAAGCAGATCCTGCCCTGGTTCGGTGGTTCGGCTGCAGTTTGGGCGATCTGTATGGTCTTTTTCCAGATCCTGTTGCTGGCCGGCTATGCTTATTCGGACTGGACCACGTACAAGCTTGCGCCCCGGCGCCAGGTGCTGCTCCATGTCGTGCTGCTGGCGCTGAGCCTGGCCTTTTTGCCCATCATCGCCAATCCGCATTGGAAACCGGTTGGTGATGAAGATCCGACCCTGCTGATCATCCGTTTGCTGTTCGGCACCATCGGCCTGCCTTACTTCCTGCTCTCGACCACCGGCCCGCTGATCCAGTCCTGGGTCTCCCGCACGCTGGTCGGCAGCCATGTGTATCGCTATTTTTCGCTTTCCAACCTGGCTTCGTTGATCGCGTTGATCTGCTACCCGTTCCTGATCGAGCGCCAGGCAGCAATCCTCGGCCAAGCCTATGCCTGGTCGGCAGCTTATGCGGCCTTCGTGCTGATGTGCGCCGGTTCGGGCTATTACTTCATGCGCCATGCCCATGCCTTACCGCAGTCAGTGCAGAGCAGCCAGCATGAACCCGAAGGAGACTGGAACCCGACGTGGCGTGACTACCTGCTGTGGCTGGCACCTGCGGCGATGGGCTCATGGCTGCTGCTTGCCATCACCAACCACATCACCCAGAACGTCGCTGCGATTCCCTTCCTTTGGTTGCTGCCGCTGACGCTTTATTTGCTGACCTTCGTGCTGTGTTTCGAGAGCGATCGCTGGTACCGGCGGTCTATCGTTCTGCCCTTGGCCGCAGTGCTGCTGGGACTGGCGGCCTACGGGCTGCAGGACGGCAGCGTTGGCCGCGACATCTGGGTCGCGATTCCCGTCTACTCCGCAGGGCTGCTTTTTTTCTGCATGTTCCTGCATGGTGAACTGGCGTTGCTGCGTCCCGGCCCAAGGCATTTGACGCGTTTTTATCTGATGGTTTCGCTGGGCGGCGCAATCGGCGGTATCGCCGTCGGTCTGATCGCGCCGCGCGTCTTGCCGGCCTATTACGAGCTCGGCATCGGCTTTGTCTGCAGCGCGCTACTGGCCATGGCAATGCTCAAGACCCGGCTGCGATTTGCGGCTGGCGCATTGGCGGTTTTCTGCGCCTTTTACCTGTACGGGCAGATCAGCGACGATCTGGACGGCACCCGGCGTATCGTGCGCAACTTCTACGGTACCTTGATCACGGTTGACAGCCCCGGCGAGACCCAGGCAGACGACATGCGTCAGCTCTATCACGGCTCGATCAAGCATGGCGAGCAATTCCTCGCCTCCGAGCGCAGGCGCGAACCGACCGCCTATTACGGGCGCTCTGCCGGAGTCGGGCTGGCCATCAGCAATACCGAAGCGCAGAACAAGAAGGTCGGAGTGATCGGACTGGGGGCCGGCACCCTGGCGGCCTACGGCCAGTCCGGTGACATTTACCGGATGTACGAAATCAACCCAGCCGTGATCGAACTGGCGAATCAGGAGTTCAGCTTCCTGGCTGATAGTCCGGCGCAAATTCAGACCGTGCTCGGGGACGCACGCTTGTCGCTTGAGCGCGAGCCGCCGCAGGCCTTTGACGTGCTGGCCGTGGACGCGTTTTCGGGCGACTCCGTGCCTGTGCATCTGATCACGCTCGAGGCGATGGACGTTTACCTTCGCCACATGAAGCGGGACGGCATCATTGCTTTCCATGTCACCAACCGTTTTCTGCGGCTGGCGCCGGTGGTCGAAAAGATCGCCGCTGCCCGGGGCTTGCAGGTGGCATTGATCCATGATGACAACGACAACCCGGCGCTGCGCAATACCGAATGGGTGCTGGTGGCGCGGACTCGCGAAATTCTTGACCGGGAAGCGCTTCGCAAGTCGGCGATCGCGATCAAACCAATCCCCGGCCTCGGTGTCTGGACCGATGACTTCAACAATTTGTTCGAGGTTCTCAAGTGAGCGAAAAACTCGGGTGCGGTGCGCCGGGCTTGACGGTGTAACCGTAACTGGCAGCCGTATCAAGTCAGTCATGGCAAGCAAGTAGAACCAGTCCCATCCAAGCCGAGGGTATTCATGACCCCTGCAACGCTCAAGCTCGCCGCACCAACCGGGAGTCAGGCTGCGCTTGATTCGCCGATGCCAGCGCCGGTGGTCTTGACAGCCCTCGCTGCGGCGAGTTCCCTGGCTGCCTGTGGAGGTGGCTAGTCCCCAGCGGCCACAACACCGGTAGTTCCGACCGGCGCCACACTCAGCGACGCCCAGGCTGCGCGCTTTTTGGCCCAGGCCAGCTGGGACCAGCGCCGAGATCATCTCGGTGAAGGCCAAAGGCTATAGCGGCTGGCTCGATGAACAGTTCGCAGTGCCGGTCAGCAGCCCCCACTTTGACTGGATGCTGGTCAAGGGCTTTGCGGACGTTACCTACAAATCCAATTTTTCGGGGGTCGACAACACGCTGTGGCGAAAATTTCTCAGCAGTCCTGACAGCTTGCCAGTGGCTTGGCGAGGCTTTGCGGTGGCAGCCTATGTCGACATGCTCGAACAGCGCGCGTTTGGAACTTATCGCGAACTGCTCGAAGGGGTGTCCTTGTCCTGCGCGATGGGCGTTTACCTGAATATGCGCGGCAACACCAAGGAAGATGCAGCGACCGGCCGGGTGCCTGACGAAAACTATGTGCGCGAAGTGATGCAACTTCTCACGATCGGCTTGTATGAACTCGGCATCAACGGCGCTCCGCTGCTCGATGCGCAGGGCAAGCCCAAGGAAAGCTATACGCAGACGAACATCACCGACCTGGCGCGGGTGCTGACCGGTTGGGAATTCGACACCGTCAATCTTACCGAATCGAGCTTCATGCGCGAGCCGATGCAGCATCTGGCCAGCCGTTTTTCGACCGGCGCCAAAAAAGTGCTCAATGTCGATATTCCGGCCAGCTCCACCGGTCCTGCAGCGCTGAAGACAGTACTCGATACGCTGGCCAATCATGTCAATGTCGGCCCCTTCATCGGGCGTCAATTGATCCAGCGTCTGGTCTGTTCGAACCCGAGCCCAGCCTATGTGCAGCGGGTTGCGACCGTCTTCAACAACAATGGTCAGGGACAGCGAGGCGACCTGAAAGCCGTCATCAAGGCGGTGCTAGTCGATGACGAGGCCCGCCAGTCGGGCAGCGGTCTGGCGACCGGACGTTTGCGCGAACTGGTGCAGCGCTTCGTGCAATGGGAGCGGACTTACGGGCCGATTTCGGCCCTTGACAACTGGACGGTGGGCAACACCACCAATCCGGCCACGCGGCTTGGTCAAAGCCCTCTGCGCAGCCCTTCGGTGTTCAATTTCTTCAGACCCGGCTATGTACCGCCAAACTCGTTGCTGGGCAGCAACAACATCACCGCGCCGGAGTTCCAGCTTTGCAACGAGAGCACGGTGGCCGGTTATCTGAACGATATGCAAACGGTCATTGCCAGCGGTGCTGGCGATGTGAAATCGAATTACACGGCCGAGCTGGCGCTGGCCGCTGATGCCGCTGCGCTGGTTGATCGCATCGTCTTGCTGCTCAGTGCCAATGGGCTGAGTGCGGCTACCTCGACCGTGATCGCCACCGCAGTGGCGAGCATTTCTGCCAGCACCGATGCCGGCAAGCTGAACCGGGTTCAGGCCGCAATCCTGCTGGTGATGGCCAGCCCCGAATACCTTGTGCATAAGTGAGACCAGCATGCAGTTGACATCCTCCCCGCCCTAAAGGACGGGGATTCCTACGGCGCTGCGCGATGATTTGCGAGTCGCTTCGGTGGGTTCGTGCTTCGTCGAGCGGCCTGACTGCACCAGCTCTCCACAGGCTAACAAGCGGTATCCCCGCTCT
>CAIJIT010000355.1 GCA_903820745.1 uncultured Burkholderiales bacterium | reverse complement strand
TATTTAATCTGCTGGTCAGGCGGTTCCTGCCAGCAGCCAGGGATCAATCACGGCGATCCCGCAGCCGCTGAAGTCGCCTGTATTGCGAGTCGCCACGGCGGCCTCGTGGGCGCGGGCGATGGCGGCAATCTGGCAGTCGAATTGGCTGATCGGCCGGCCGGCGGCACGGCGCTCGCCGGCGATGGCGGCATATGCAAGCGCAGCCGCGCGGTCGAAGGGCAGGATGCGATCGCGGAAATCTTCCGACAAGATGCTTTCAATAGCTTTGGAAAGCGCGGTGCGCCTCTTTCCCGCTGGCAATATCGCCACGCCTCGGCGCAGTTCAGCTTCGCCCACTGCCGTGAAATAAACCGCTGCACCGTCTTGCAATGCCAACCATGTTTCGACCTGTTTGGAGGGCGCCGGCCGCAAAAGCTCTGAGACGACCTTGGTGTCGAGAACGATCATCAATTTTCGCGGCCAAACTCGGGCGGCTCGCGCATCGGCTCACGCGCAGGAAGTTCGAGATCGGCGCGGTCAGAAGCCGCCAAGCGGGAACGGATCGCAGCGGCGAGGTTGCGCGGCGGTGCGCTTTCCCCCATGACCCGCCGCAGAATTTCGCGCGCTTCCTCCTCCATTGACCTTCCATGTTCGGCCGCGCGAACGCGCAGGCGCTGCTTGATGTCGTCGTCAAGATTGCGAATCGTGATGCTGGCCATGATGGGTTTTCTCTACTCCGAGCTGGTGGAGAGAATGTAATCGATGATTGCAGTGATATCAATGCGTTTTGCCCTTGGCTGGCAGTCCCGAATGAGCGCGCGATTTGGCGTTTTAGCGCTTCCGATCCGGCCCGCCACGCCACTTACACTGAACCTGTCGCTGTCCGGTTGCGCTTTTGCGGGGGGCAGCAAAACCGACCTGGCGGCCGAAACCAATCAAGATGGGATGAATCGATGACACAAACGATTGCTGAATTGCGCCTTGCGCTCGATACCGGTGGGCTGACCAGCCAGGCGCTGGTGGAGCAGATGCTGATCAACAGCAACGATCCTGCGGGCGAAGGCAGGCTGGTGTTTCGCAAAACCTATGCCGCCGCAGCGATGGCGCAGGCCGTCGCCTTCGACAACTGCCGCAGGTCGGGCATGCCACCTGCACATCTCGGGCCGCTGGCTGGCATCCCGATCTCGGTCAAGGATCTGTTCGACATTGCCGGCGAGGTCACCGGCGCGGGATCGGCCGTGCTGGCTGACAATCCGCCAGCCGCAAGTGACGCGCCGGCCATCGCGCGTTTGCGCCGGGCCGGGGCGATCCTGATCGGACGCACCAACATGACCGAATGGGCTTACGGCGCGGTCGGGGCCAACGGGCATTTCGGTACGCCGCGCTGCGCATGGGACCGCGCAGTCGACGATGGCGCCGGACGGATACCCGGCGGGTCAACTTCGGGCGGTGCGATCTCGGTCACCGATGGCATGGCTGCTGCGGCAATCGGCTCCGACACCGGCGGTTCGGTGCGCATCCCAGCGGCGCTGAACGGCCTCGCTGGCTTCAAACCAACCGCGCGGCGTGTGCCGCTAGCGGGCGCCTATCCGCTCTCGCAACTCGATTCGGTCGGACCCTTGGCGAACAGCGTGGGTGACTGCGTGCTGCTCGATAGGCTGATGGCCGGTGGCGACGGTGCGGCAATGCTGCCGGCTCACTCCTTGCGCGGACTGCGCCTGGGCCTGGCACGCAACCACCTGCAGGAAGGCATGGATCCAGAGGTCGCGCTGCCGTTCGAGCGCGCGCTTTCCCGGCTATCGGCGGCTGGCGCGCAGCTGATCGAATTCAACTGGAGTGAACTCGACAGTTACGCCTCGATCAATGCCAAGGGCGGTTTTTCGGCCGCTGAATGTTTCGCCAGGCATCAGCAGTTGCTGGAGGCGCGGAGCGCAGAGATCGACCCCTGGATCGTCGCGAGGGTCCTTGCCGGCGCCAAGCAGACTGCGGCTGACTACATCGAATTGCTCGCCGCCCGCCGCGACTGGATTGCCCGCTCGGAAACGCGCTTCGCGCAGTTCGACGTCTTGATCGCCCCAACGGTGCCGGTGATCGCGCCGCGTCTCAAGCCCATCATGGACGATGTGTCCACCTTGGGCGAGTACTTCAAGGCAAATTCAACGGTACTGCGCAACTGCCAATTCATCAACTTTCTGGACGGCTGCGGCCTGACCCTGCCGATCCACGATACCGGTCATGCGCCGGCCGGGCTGATGATCGCGGGCACGGCGATGAGCGATCAGCGGGTGCTGGCGATCGGGCTGGCGGTCGAAGCGCATTTGCGCGGCGCCTGAGCCGCGCTGCTTTGCCGCACCCAAGATTGAATCGACTCTGCTGCTCTTTTGCGTCCGAGCCTACGGGTTTTCAGCTGGCTGACGCCGGCGACCTGAACTGAGCCACCGCATCCGCGACGGCATGAGCGACGTCATCGCGGCGATAGCCGAGCAGGGCGACTTCGGCAGGGTCGGGATTTACCCGCACCCAGTTGCCACGCCCCTGCGGAATGGCCACATCGGGCAGCAGCGGATTTTCCTGGTCGCGTTCATCGAGTTTCTCTTTGCTGCCGACCGCATCAAAGAACATCTGGAAATAGTTCGTGAAGCTCAGGTCCTGATCGCCGACCAGATAGGCTTTGCCGCTTTCGCCGCGCAATAGCGCGCCCTCGATGGCTTCCGAGAGCGAGCGGTAAGACATGAAGTTGGTGCCGCCCGCCGGGCCGTAATAGGGAACGGGAATCTTGCCTTCGGCCCATTTCACATAGGGGTCATAGATCATGCTCGGCAGACCCGGGACGCTGCCCACCATGAAAGGCGCGTTCACGCTGATGACATCAAAACCCGGCCTTGCTTCGGCCCGGGCGCCATCACAAGCGGCTTTGCGTGAGCGGATATAGCTGTTGCCGTCGAGCAGGTCTGGTGCTGCCTGGTGGTAGAAGCTGCCGAGCTGGATTGCGCGCTTTACACCGGCTTCGCGGCAGGCCGCAAAAAAGGCCGGAACGGCTTGATGGTTCGCCTTGAACAGATAGGCCGAAAAATCGGCTCCACGCGGCACATGGCGCGGATCATTGCCGGCGGCGAATACCACCCAGTCAAAACCTCTCAGCGTTTGCGGCGTGTAATCGCCGGCGACATAGTCGCCTTGCAAAAAGGGCATGCTGGCCATCGGTGTATCGGGATGCGCCGGCTTGCGCCCCGCGACAGTCACTTGATGGCCCTTGGACGCGAGATAAATGGCAGCATGGCCGCCCAGAGCGCCAGTACCGCCGACGATGAGTATCTTCATTGATGGGTTTCCTTTTCGGCCGAACTATTGGCTGGGGCAGCGGTCAAGGTGACAGGGCGAGTCTCCTGCCATTCAAGAATGATCTTGCGGCGCGTGAACCGCCATTGGCCTGCATCGCGCCGCCAATGGTCGAGGTAGCGGAGGGTCCAGACCAACACCATATCGGCCTGCAGCAGCAGATGGTCGGCCGTGCAATAGGTTTCACCGCTGGCCAGATCGCCGTCAATCGTGGCGACCTGGTTGTGGACGCGGTGCACCGTGGCGCGAAACATATGGGCCAGGCCGTCGATGGCCGCCAGACAGGCGCTGCGTCCCTCAAGCGTGAAGCCCGGCCCCTCGATCACGCAATCCTCGGCCAGCAATTGCGACCAGATGGCCTTGTCCTTGCGGTCAGCGCCCTGGGCATAAAGCTCGGCGGTGTGCCGCAGTTGTGCGAGTTCGAGCAGATTCTGCAGGGTCGGATTCATTCGCGCTACTCCTTGGCGTCGGCTCGGCCGGCAAATGCCGGGGCAGCACCTGTTTGATGCAGGCAGAGCATCGGCCGCGCCAAGGCCCGGATTCATCGTCTGAAAAGACTAGAAATCCGCCCCGAGCGAGAACAGTGGTGCTATTCCTTGGACGCCTGCCAGAGCTTGGGCAGGCCCGGGTCGGTGGCGCTGATCGCCTGTTTGAGCAGGTTGCGCAGCGAAGCCGCCTCCATCTCGCCGATGCGGTCGATCAGGTCGGCTTCAACCGCCTTGGCCGCCGCCAGCACATGCAAGATGGCGTCGCTGCCCGCCGGGCTCAGGCGCAGAGCCTGCGGGTTCTGCGCATCAGGTTCCAGTAGCCCCCGAGTCAGCAATGGTTGCAGCGCCACTGCACCGATGTCGATGCCGGTATAGGCGACATGGGCAGCAATCTGTTCGATCGTCAAGGGCTGGCTGACGATCAAAACGGACAGCACAAAGAAATCAGCCTCGGTCAGACCGCGTTCGGCCAAAGGTCGGCGTAACTTGTCGAGGAACTGGTAATGGGCGCGGCCCAGCAGATAACCGAGCAGATTTTCGGAATAGACCGAAGCGCTCGGATCAGCCTGGGTTTCGGTCGAGATCGGTGCCGCCTTGCGCCGCCAGCGCATAGTCGCCAGTGACATAGAGCAGGGGCGGGCGCTGCGAGGCGTCATATTCAATCACCTCGCCGACAAAGATGATGTGGTCGCCCCCCTCATATTGGAAAGCGTTGCGGCATTGAAAACGTGCGGTGCAGTCGGGGATCAAGGCCACGCCGTTGGCGGACTGATCGAGGGCCATGCCGGCAAATTTATCTTCGCCAGCGCGGGCAAATCGGTTCGACAGGGCTTCCTGCTCGTTCGACAGGATATGCACATTCCAGTAACCGCATTCGCTGAATGAGGCCAGGCTGCGCGCATTCTTGGCCAGACTCCACAACACCATCGGCGGCTGCAGCGAGACCGAATTGAAGCTGTTGGCGGTGATTCCGACGGGTGTGCCGTCGGCCGCGCGGGTGGTGACGATCGTCACGCCGGTGGCAAACAGCCCCAGGGCGCGGCGAAAAGCCTTGGGGTCGAAGCTGCTGTTCGGGTGGGTCATCGGCGGTCTCCAGAATTCAGACCTCTACCTTGCCCGGTCGCCATCCTGTAGAAAACCCTCAGTCGGACTAGATCGGCAGAAGCTAAGCTTGGCGCCATCCCGCAGGGCGGATCTTTAGTCTGATCGGACGATGAAGGTCGGCGCGCCCGGTGAGAGCATCCAATCGTCGCAAGGTTATGCCTTGCCCAAGTACAACCATCGACCGCATTCCAGCGGCAGCATCCGGAGATTCAGCATGACAGCAAACGATTATTTGACCCCGCTGGCGCTCGAGTTGATCGAGCGCGCCAGAGCCATGGCGCCAAGACTGGCCGAACGCGCCCGCGCCGCCGAGGATGCCGGCCTGGTGCAGAAGGAAACAATCGCCGAGATGAAGGCCGCCGGGTTTTTCAAGGTGCTGCAGCCGAAGCGCTGGGGCGGCTATGAAATGGATCCGCGGGTGTTTTACAGTGTGCAGATGGCCTTGGCTGAAGGCTGCATGGCGACGGCCTGGATCTACGGCGTGGTCGGTGTGCACAACTGGCAGCTTCCGCTCTTTCCAGAACAGGCACAACAGGATGTCTGGGCCAATGATTCGACAATTCTGACCGCCTCGACCTATATGCCGACCGGCAAAGCTGACAAGGTTGATGGCGGCTATACCTTCAATGGCCGCTGGAGTTGGAGCAGCGGCGTCGAACATTGCGTATGGATCCTGCTCGGCGGCCTGTTGCCGAAGAAGGATGGGTCGGGCATCGAGCATTGCACCTTCCTGTTGCCGAAGGCTGATTTCCAGATCGTTCACAACTTTGATGTGCTCGGACTGCGCGCCACGGGCAGCCATGACATCGTGGTGGAAAACGCCTTTGTACCCGAGCACCGCACCCACCGCACCAACGACCACAGCGACGCTGGTTGCCCCGGGCGCCAGACCAATCCGGAGTGGCTTTACAAGATTCCATTCACCCAGGTGTTCCAGCGCGCGGTCTCGACCGCCTGCATCGGCGCCACCAATGGTGCGATCGCCAGCTTCCGTCTGCGTGCGGCCAGCTTTGTCGGCAAACATGGCTCCAAGACTGCCGAGGATGTCAACGCGCAGCTGGCTGTCAGCGAAGCGATGATGGCCACTGACCAGTTGCAACTGGTCCTGATGCGCAATTACCAGCGCATCGTCGATTGCGCCAGGACCGGCGAGCGGATGCCGGTCGAAGAGCGGCTGATGCAGCGCGCCCAATCGTCCCAGGTGCCGAAGATCTGCGCTGAAGCGGTCAACGAGATCATGCGCGCCTGTGCGGCGGGCGGTGTTTACAAGTCGAATCCGATCGAGCGTATCTTCCGCGACCTGCATGTGGCGCGCGGCCATATCGCCAACAACACCGACACCTATGCCCGCGCTCACGGTGGGGTGATGCTGGGTCTGCCGAATATGGACCCCTTCGTCTGAATCCGCTGCCTTTGAAGGGGAATACCTTGGATGAACAATTTGATGTGATCGTTGTCGGTTCCGGAGCCGGTGCCTTGCTGGCGGCGATCCGTGCCGCTGATGCCGGGCTCAAGCCCTTGGTGGTCGAGAAATCCGGCCTGATCGGCGGAACCTCGGCGATCTCGGGCGGCGCCATCTGGATCCCCGTCAATGACGACATGCCGGGCGCAGGACTGCAGGACAACATCGAGCAGGCTTTTGAGTATGTAAAAACCTGCGCCAAGGGCCTGGCGAGCGACGATCGCGTGCTGGCCTATGTCGAGACGGCCAAGGTGCTGGCGCGCTATCTGGGCGAGATCGGCATTCCCTACCGCTGCATGCCGCATTACTCGGACTATTACCCGACCGTGCCTGGCGGCTTGCCTGGCGGTCGGACGATGGATCCGATCGACTACAACGCGGCCAAGCTCGGTGCGCAGTTGCTTGAGGATGTGCGGCCGACCAACCCCGGCCAGTTGATTTTTGGCCGGATGCAGATGAACGCTTTCGAGGCCCGCGTGATGCTGGCGCGCGAACCCCAGGCCAAGTGGATGCTGATGGGCATCATGCTGCGCTACGCCATGGATCTTCGCTGGCGTTTCAAGAGCAAACGCGACCGCCGTCTGACTGGCGGGCAGGCTTTGATCGCCGGCCTTTACGCTGCGTTGCGTGAGCGCAAGATTCCGGTCTGGGTGAACTGCCCCATGCAATCGCTGGTCACCGACCCGGCGAATCCGGGTCGGGTCAGCGGGCTGATCGTGGAGCGCAATGGGCAGCCGCAACGCCTGCTGGCAAAGCATGCAGTCGTGCTTGGCGCCGGCGGCTTCGAGCGCAACCAGGCTTTGCGCGAGCAATATCTGCCGTCTCCGACCAATGCCGACTGGACCGCCACACCGCCGCTGGGCAATACCGGCGACACGATTCTGGCCGGAGCTGCGATTGGCGCCCAACTGCACCTGATGGGCCATACCTGGGGCGCGCCGACGCTGGAAGTACCCAAGGAAGAGAAGTTTCGCGCGGTCTTCGTCGAGCGCTCATTGCCGGGCTGCATGGTGGTCAACCGGCAGGGCTTGCGCTTTCTGAACGAGTCCGGGCCTTATCCTGAATTCCAGCAGGCGATGTTTGCCGAGCACCAGAAGAATGGCGGGGCGATTCCGGCCTGGATCGTTTTTGATGCCGATTTCCGCGCCAACAATCCGCTGGGCCCGATGATGCCTGGCAGCGCCGTGCCCGACAGCAAGCTGCGCAAGAGCTGGCTGAGGACGGTCTACTGGAAGGGTGCCACGCTGGAAGAACTGGCTGGCGAGATCGGGGTCGATGCTGCCGGTCTGGTCGCCAGCGCAAAGCGCATGACCGAGTTTGCCGGCACCGGCAAAGACCTGGAGTTTGACCGCGGCGGCAATTCCTTCGACCGCTATTACGGCGACCCGACCTTGAAGAACCCGAATCTGGGTCCGATCGCCAAAGGGCCTTTTTATGCCATGAAGCTGTTCCCTGGCGACATCGGCACCAAGGGCGGCTTGCTGACCGATCGCGACGCGCGGGTGCTCGATGCCGCGGGCCAGCCGATCGAAGGCCTGTATTGCATCGGCAACAACAGCGCCTCGGTGATGGGCCCGGCCTATCCGGGTGCCGGCTCGACCCTGGGTCCGGCGATGACCTTCGCCTACCGGGCAATTGCTCAAATCACCGGTCAACCGATTGTGCTGGAACGCACCGATCTGCTGTCGGCATGAGCAAGCTCGCATCGACAGTCACACCGATCCTGCCCGCGCTCGAAGTTGACAGCGCCGCTGATCTGACATGGAGCGATTCGGCTGACTTGCTGGTCGTCGGCTGGGGCGGGGCGGGTGCAAGCGCCGCCATTGAGGCACGCAGTCACGGGGCCTCGACCTTGGTGATTGACCGTTTCAGCGGTGGTGGCGCAACGGCCTTGTCGGGCGGCGTGGTCTATGCCGGCGGCGGCACCGACCAGCAAAACCAGGCTGGTTGCAGCGATTCGCCAGCAGCGATGTTCGACTATCTCAAGCATGAGGTCGACGGTGTCGTGTCCGACGCCACGCTCAAATCCTTCTGCGACCAGAGTGTTGCCAACCTGCATTGGCTCGAAGCCCAGGGTGTCAGCTTCAGCGCCAGCCTGGCCAAGCAAAAAACCTCTTATCCACCTGACGGGGTCTTCCTCTATTACTCAGGCAACGAGGTGGTGCCAGCCTTCGCCGGCGTTCACGCACCAGCACCACGCGGCCACCGTGCGGTCTCCAAAGGCCAGTCCGGCGCTGCGCTGTTCGCCGGTCTGCAGGCGGCCACGCTGAAAGCCGGGGCCCGCATCATGGCCCAGGCTTGCGTGCGCAGGCTGGTTCGGCAACGCAGCGTTGATGACCAGCCAGGGCGAATCCTCGGCGTCGAGGTCTGGCAGTTGCCCGCAGGCGACCCTCGGACCGCGCGCCATGTCGAACTCGATGGCCTGATCGCCGGCTGGCGGCTCTACCACCCAGGCAAAGCCGCCGCCGCGCGTTCCGAGCAGGCCGTGATCGAGCAGCAAATTGCCACACCGAGCTTTGTGCGTGCCAACCGCGCGGTCATCCTGTCGACCGGCGGCTATATCTACAACCCGGAGCTGATCAATACCCATGCGCCGCAATACCGCAAAGGCTGGCCGATCGGCGGCGCCGGTTGTGACGGCAGCGGCTTGCGCCTGGGGCAAAGCGTCGGCGCTGCGGCGCGCAAGCTGGGCAATATTTCAGGCTGGCGTTTCATCACGCCGCCTTACAGCTGGCCCAAGGGTCTGGTTGTCAATCGCAGCGGCGAACGCTTCTGCAATGAACAGGTCTACGGCGCCAAGCTCGGCCATCACATGGTCGAGCAGCAGGGCGGCAAGGCCTGGCTGCTGATCGACAGCAAGCTGCGCTGGCAAGCCATCAAGGAATGTCTGTTTGGCCGTCTCTGGGCTTTCCAGTCTTTGCCTGCACTGGCGTTGATGTTCATGGGGGCTAAAAAGGCTTCAACAGTGGCAGCGCTGGCTTTGCGCATTGGTGCCGACCCGGAAAAGCTGACACACAGCGTCGAAGCGGCCAATGCAGCGGCGCGTGGTGAAACTGAAGACCCGATGGGGAAGTCTGCCGACATGCGCCAGCAGCTGGTCAAAGCGCCTTTTTACGCGATCGATATTTCGATCGGCGAAAAACTCTTTCCGCTCGCCACGCTGACTCTGGGCGGCCTGACGGTCAACGAAATCGACGGTCATGTCACCGACTTGCAGGGCCGTGATATTCCTGGTCTGTTTTCTGCCGGTCGTTCGGCCATCGGTCTGCCTTCTTCGAGCTATATCAGCGGCCTGTCGCTGGCGGATTGTGTTTTTTCAGGCCGACGCGCCGGTCGTGCGGCTGTCAATGAGTGAAACGGATCTGGATATGAGCGGAAATTTGATCGGCAAGGTAGCCCTGGTGACCGGCGGCGCCAGTGGTGTGGGCGAAGAAACTGCGCGGCTGTTGTGCGCCCAGGGCGCTTCGGTGGCGATCAGCGACATTAATGTGTTGGCAGGGGAGAAACTTGCTGCCGAACTCGGCGAGCAAGCGATCTTCATCCGCCACGATGTGACCGATGAGCAGGATTGGGCGGCGGTGATGGCCGCTGTCACCTCGCGTTTTGGCAAGCTCGACATCCTGGTCAACAACGCCGGCATCCTGATGCCAGGAACGATCGAGTCGGCCAAGCTGGCCCAGTTCCAGCGCCTGATGCAGGTCAACGCTGAATCCTGCTTTCTCGGCTGCCAGCATGGCGTGGCGGCGATGAAGGAAAAAGGTGGATCGATCATCAATATGGCATCGATCGCTTCCTGGTTGCCGATGGATGACTACCTGGCCTATAGCGCGAGCAAGGCCGCCGTGGCTGCGATCAGCCGCAACAGCGCTTTGCATTGCCGCAAGAAAGGCTATCCGGTGCGCATCAATTCGGTTCATCCTGACGGCATTTACACCCCGATGATGAAGGCCGCGCTGCCTGCCGGCGTGACAGCCGAGATGGTGCTGCACAACGCGCAGACCAATCCGGCGGGCCGGGCTTATTTGCCCGAGCGCATTGCCCAGTTGATCTTGTTCCTGGCCTCGGACGCGTCGAGCGTGATCAGCGGCTCCGAACTCCACGCCGACAACGCCGTGATGGGCATGGGCCTTTGAGCGTGACAGGGATTGCCGAGACAGGCAGCCGCTATCGCCGGTTGCGCGTGACTGCCGTGATCGAGGAAACCCATGATGCGAAGTCTTTCGTGTTCGAGGTGCCGCAGGATCAGGCCGAGGCTTTCCGCTACCGTCCGGGTCAGTTTCTGACCTTGCGCTTGCCGGTGGCGGGCCGGCATCTGCCGCGCTGCTATTCGATGTCGAGCGCGCCAGGGCTTGATGCCGCGCCTCGGGTTACGGTCAAGCGGGTCGATGCCGGGCGCGGATCGAACTGGTTATGCGACCAGATCAAGGTGGGCGACAGCCTCGAATTGCTGCCACCTGCCGGGCAGTTTACACCGCGAACCCTGTCTGGCGATTTCCTGCTGTTCGCCGGTGGCAGCGGCATCACGCCGGTCTATTCGATCTTGCGCTCGGTGCTGGAAGCCGGCAGTGGTCGGGTCTTGCTGTTCTATGCCAACCGGGATCAGCGTTCGGTCATCTTTGCCGAGCCACTGGAACAACTGCTGAGCCAATATCCGCAGCGTTTGCAGGTTATTCATTGGCTCGATTCGGTGCAGGGCATTCCTTCGCTGACGCAATTGACCGAGGCCGCCAAGGGTTGGAGTTCGGCCCAGGCCTTCATCTGCGGCCCCGGCCCCTTCATGCAGGCTTGCGAAGCCGCGCTGGCGATGCTGGGTATGGCCAGCGACATGATTCATGTCGAACGCTTTGCTTCCTTGCCGGATGAGGAAGACCAGGCGCCAAGCGCAGCGGTGCCGGCAGTCGTCGATTCAGCCCAGGTCGAAATCCATTACCTGGGCCTGGTCCTGCAGCTTGAATGCGGTGGCAATGAATCGGTGCTTGACGCAGCGCTGCGCCAGAAAATCGAACTGCCTTATTCCTGCATGGCCGGCATGTGCGCAGCCTGCATGTGCCAACTCCAATCGGGCACGGTGCAGATGCGGGGCAACGATGTGCTCGACGAGAAAGACTTGAGCCGGGGCTGGATCCTGGCTTGTCAGGCAGTCCCCACCAGTCAACGCTTGACCTTGAAATTCGCCGAATGAATCCAAGCCTTCCACAGACCTTGCCGCAGGTCATCCGCCTGGCCGCCCAAACCCATCCCATGCGCCGGGCGATCGTCGACGGCGCTGTCGTCATCAGCTACGCCGATCTGGCCAACAAGGCTGAACAGGTCGCGCGCGGCTTGCTGGCCCTGGGTGTTCAAGCGGGAGACCGGGTTGCGATCTGGGCGCCGAACCAGTTCGAATGGATTCTGGCCGCCTGCGGCATCCATATGGCCGGCGCGGTGCTGGTGCCCTTGAATACAAGAATGAAAGGTGCCGAGGCGGCCGATATATTGGCGCGCAGCCAGGCTTCATTGCTGTTTTGCGTCGGTGATTTCCTCGGGCAATATATGCCCGCCCAACTCGACGGCCAGCGCCCGGCGACGCTGCAGCATCTGGTGGTGCTCGGTGCAGGTCAGCCTCGCAGCGGCGAGACCCCTTGGGCGGAATTTCTGCAGCAGGGTGATTCGGTGCCCAGCCAAGCCGTGCATGAGCGGGAGGCCGCTTTAGGCTACGACAGTCTGGCCGACTTGATGTTCACCTCGGGCACAACCGGGCGCCCCAAAGGCGTGATGGCTGCGCATGGCCCGACGATCCAGGCCTTCAGCGTCTGGTCGGCCTGCGTCGGTCTGGGTGCCGGTGATCACTATTTGATCGTCAACCCGTTTTTCCATACCTTCGGTTACAAGGCCGGTTGGGTGGCTGCCTTCCTCAGCGGCGCCACAGTCTTTCCGCAGCAGTTGTTCGATGCCGGGCAGATGCTGCAGCGGATCGCCACCGACCGCATCAGTTTTCTGCCCGGCCCGCCAACCCTGTTCCTGACCATGCTGGCCCATCCGCAGTTGCAGGATTTCGACCTGAGCTCGCTGAACGCCGCAGTCACCGGGGCGGCCAGCGTGCCGCCGATCCTGATCCAGCGCATGCGTGAGGAATTGGGCATCAAGCTGGTCACCACCGCCTATGGACTGACCGAGTGCGGCGGTTGCGCGACTTTGTGCGAGCCCAGCGACAGCGCCGAGACCGTTGCCAACACCTGCGGACATGCCTTGCCAGGCACCGAGTTGCGGGTGGCCGATGCTCAGGGCCATGCCATGCCGACCGGTGAAGCAGGTGAGGTGCAGTTGCGTGGCTACCATGTGATGAAGGGCTACTTCGAGGACGAAGCCGGCACCCGCGAAGCCATTGATGCCGAGGGCTGGCTGCATACCGGCGATGTCGGCGTGCTCGACGAACGCGGTTATCTGCGCATCACCGATCGGCTCAAGGATATGTTCATCAACGGTGGCTTCAATTGCTACCCGGCCGAAATCGAACGCCTGATGGCGCCCCATCCGGCGATTGCGCTGGCTGCGGTGATCGGTATTGCCGATGAGCGCCTGGGCGAGGTCGGTTGTGCCTATGTGGTGCTGCGCAGCGGCAGTCAGCTCGATGCGGCCGAATTGATCGCCTGGTGCCGATTGAATATGGCCAATTACAAGGTGCCGCGCAAGGTGTTCTTCGTCGACGCCTTGCCGGTCAATGCAGCCAACAAGGTCGACAAGAAAATATTGCGTGCCCAGTTCATGCAGAACAGCGTCCCCGTTTGAAAAAGAAGAGCAAGACATGAACAAGATCGTCATCACCGGGTCGCAGTCAGGCATGGGCCTGGCATTGCGTGAACATCTGAGCGCCCAGGGCGCCAGCATCATCGGCATCGATCTGCCCGGCAAGGGCGCCGAGGTCGAGGCTGACTTGTCGAACCGGGCCGGCCGGGCTGCAGCCGTGACGCAGACGCTCGAACTTTGTGGCGGACTGCTCAATGGCGTGGTGGCCAATGCCGGTGTCGACCTGCCGGGCAATTTGCCGCTGATGCTGGAGCTCAACTATCTCGGCGCGATCGAATTGCTGCAAGGCTTGCGCCCGGCGCTGGCCCTTGCCGGCCGCTCTGGCGCTGCCGCAACGGTGTCGGATTCGGTGGCGATCTCTCCCGGCATCCCCGAAGCGCTGGTCGAGCAGTTGCTGACTCGCGGCCAGGACGCTTTGACCACGGTGACGATGGCGCTGGCATCGAACCCGAATCTGGGTTACCAGGTCAGCAAGATGGCGCTGGCGCGCTGGATCCGGCGCAATGCGGCAAGCGCCGAATGGGCCGGTGCCGGCATCACCTTGAACGGCGTCGCCCCCGGACCGGTGATGACACCGCTGCTGGCCCATGATCTGCTGGATCCGCAAAAGGGCCCGATGATCCGGGCCTTGCCGCAGCCCTTGGGTGAGTTCACCACGCCGCAAGCGGTGGCCGAGTTGTATGAATTCCTGCTCAGCCCCAAGGCCAGATATATCGTCGGCCAGATCATCATGATCGATGGCGGTATCGAAGCGGCCTGGCGCAGCGACGATTGGCCTTGCGCCTGGCAGATCGGCCGCGAAGAATTCATCGGGCGCTATTTCTCCCGCAAAGCTTCAGCCTGATGACCAGGCCGGTCGCGATGGTCACCGGTGCCAGTCGAGGCATCGGCCGGGCCACCGCAATGGCCTTTGCCAAGGGCGGCTTCGATCTGGTGATCACAGCCCGCGCTGAAAACCGCAAACGTGACGGTGAACTCACCGATGCCTTGGGTCAGCCGCTCGCCGGCAGCCTGGCGGATACCGAAACCGCTTTGTTGCACTTGGGCGCCAAGGTACTCGCGCTGCCGATGGACCTGCTGGACAGCGCCTCGATTGATCAGGCGGCCGGCCAGGCGCTAGCGCATTTCGGCCGTATCGATGTGCTGATCAACAACGCGATCTACCAGGGCCTCGACATCAACGCCAGCCTGTCCGATCTGAGGCCGGACACCTTGCTGCGGGTCTGGCAAGCCTATCTGCAAGCGCCCTTGCAGCTGACCCTTTTGCTGCTACCAGCGATGCTGGCGGCAGGCAAGGGCAGCATCATCAACGTCAGCAGCGGCGCCGGCGAAAGCGACCCGCCATTGCCAGCGGGCCAAGGAGGCTGGGGCTTTGCCTATGGTGCCGGCAAGGCGGCCTTGTCGCGCTTGGCCGGTGTGATTGCGGCTGAATATGGGTCTCAGGGCATCTTCGCTTACACCGTCAATCCGGGCATCGTCAACACCGAGGCCTTGCGGGCGTCGATCGGCGAGGATGGCGAACTGGCGCGCCGCTATGGCGCAACCCCGCCCGAATTGCCTGCAGCGGTGCTGCTCTGGCTGGCAACCTCGGAGCTGGCACCACAGTTCCAGCGTCAGACCGTCCAGGCTCAGCGTTTGGCCAAAGCGCAGGGCCTCGGCTGACCAAAAGCGCCCCGAATTTGCCCTTGGTGGAGAATTGCCACGATCAACGGAGCCTGCCCTAGGCTGAATAACTTGACTAATTTCTACGCTTTCAACGGTGATGCCGACGGCCTTTGCGCCTTGCAGCAATTGCGCCTGGCCGATGCTGCGCCGGCTGAACTGATCACCGGCATCAAACGCGACATCGAGTTGCTGCAACGCGTGCCGGCCAAATCCGGAGATTGCGTCACCGTGCTCGATGTGTCGCTCGACAGCAACCGCGCCGGTCTGATGGCCTTGCTCGAAGCCGGGGCCCGGGTTCGCTATTTCGATCATCACCATGCCGGCGAGATTCCTGAGCATGCTCTGCTCGAAGCCCATATCAATCTCTCGCCCGAGGTCTGCACCAGCTTGTTGGTCGATGACTGGCTGGGCGGCAGTTACCGCGCCTGGGCCGCAGTTGCCGCCTTCGGGGATAGTCTGCCCAAGCAAGGCCAGCGTCTGGCGGCATTGCTGGGTCTGTCGCTCGAACAGTCAGCCATTCTCGAGCGCCTCGGTGTCACGCTGAACTACAACGCCTATGGCGAGTCGGTCGCCGATCTGTACTTTGACCCTGCAGAACTGGCCGCGCGGATGTTGCCCTTTCAGAGCCCGTTCGACTTCGTGGCTGCGTCGCCCGATTTCGCAAGGCTGTGGGACGGCTATCAGTCCGACATGGCGCTTGCCCGCAGCTTGCCGCCTTATCGCCAGCATGACGGTGCCATGCTGATGATCTTGCCCGATGCAGCTTGGGCCAGGCGGGTGATCGGTGTGCTGGCCAATGAGCTGATGCATCGCTTGCCGGAAAGCGCTGTGGCGATCCTGTCGCCGCGCACCAATGGCTATCTGGTCAGCGTCAGAGTTCCCAAGCATGCCGCCACCGGTGCGGATGAGTTCTGCCGCCGGTTTGCCAGCGGTGGCGGTCGGCGCGGCGCTGCGGGCATCAACCTGCTGCCCAGCGCCGATGTCGATTTGTTGGCAGAGCGTTTCCTGGCTGCATTCGCACGCGGCTGAGCGAGCCATGTTGCGGACTCAAACGGCCGGCCCATCCAGCAAACCGCTTTCCAGCAGATGCTGGTAGATCCGTTCGGCTGCTGCCTCGATCGTGCAGGCATCGGTGTTGAGATGGATCTCGGGGTTTTCGGGTTTTTCGTAGGGTGAATCAATGCCGGTGAAGTTCTTCAGCAGGCCGCTGCGGGCTTTCTTGTAGAGACCTTTCGGGTCCCGGCTCTCGGCCACCGCCAGCGGCAGGTCGACAAAGACCTCGATGAACTCGCCTTGGGCCATCAGGTCCCGCGCCATCTGGCGCTCGGCCCGGAAAGGCGAGATGAAGGCCGTCAGCACGATGATGCCGGCATCGACCATCAATTTGGCGACTTCGGCGACGCGGCGGATGTTCTCCACACGGTCGGTCGCGGTGAAGCCGAGGTCCTTGTTGAGTCCATGCCTGAGGTTGTCGCCGTCGAGCAGATAGGTCCGCTTGCCGGCCGCATGCAGCCGCTTTTCGAGCAGATTGGCCACGGTGGATTTGCCCGCACCCGAGAGCCCGGTGAACCAGATCACGGCGCTGCCATGGCTGTTCATCGCCCTGCGCGCAGTCTTGTCGACTTCGAGCGCTTGCCAGTGGATGTTGTCAGCGCGGCGCAAAGCGAAGTGCAGCATGCCGGCTGCGATGGTGCTGTTCGAACGTCGGTCGATCAGGATGAAACCGCCGGTATCGCGGTTCTCCTGGTAAGCATCGAAGGCGATCGCACGGTCAAGTTCGAGTCCGACGACACCGATCTCGTTGAGTTCCAACTTCGTGCCCGCCATATGTTCGAGCGTGTTGACGTTGACCTTGTACTTCAGCGGCATCACCGTGGCGGTGACCGTCTTGGTGCCGATCTTCATCAGATAGTTGCGGCCGGGCAGCATTGGCTGATCGCTCATCCAGACGATCGTTGCCTCGAACTGGTCGGCCGATGGAGCAGGCGCCTCGATGCGCGAAATCACATCACCACGCGAGATGTCGACTTCATCGGTCAGCGTCAACGTCACCGACTGGTTGGCAACGGCCTGCTCGAGGTCGCCGTCGGCGCTGACGATGCGTGCGACGGTCGATTCCCGGCCTGAGGGCGAGACTCGAATGCGCTCACCCGGCTTGATCGATCCGGAGGCAATCGTGCCGGCAAAGCCACGAAAATCAAGATCGGGGCGATTCACCCATTGCACCGGCATGCGAAAAGCCAGGCCTTGCAGCCGCTGCTCGTCGATTTCCACCGTTTCCAGGTGCTGCATCAAGGTCGGTCCGCTGTACCAAGGCGTGTTGATGCTCTGGTCGACGATGTTGTCTCCCTTGACCCCGGAAATCGGCATCACGGTGATCTTTTCTATGCCGATCTTGCTGGCGAATTCGAGGTATTCGCTGCGGATGCGTTCGAATACTTGCTGTGAGTAGTCGACCAGATCCATCTTGTTGATCGCCAGCACCAGATGGCGTACACCGATCAAGGACACCAGATAACTATGCCGGCGTGTTTGCACCAGCATGCCCTTGCGCGCATCGATCAGGATGATTGCCAGGTCGGCCGTCGATGCGCCGGTGACCATATTGCGGGTGTACTGTTCATGCCCCGGCGTATCGGCAACGATGTACTTGCGCCGGTCTGTCGAGAAATAGCGGTAGGCCACGTCGATCGTGATGCCCTGTTCGCGCTCGGCAGCCAGGCCGTCCATCAGCAGCGCATAGTCGATCTCTTCGCCGCGGGTGCCGAGCTTTTTCGAATCAGCTTCCAGCGCTGCGAGTTGGTCCTCGAACAGCATTTTCGATTCGAACAGCAAGCGGCCGATCAGCGTGCTCTTGCCGTCATCGACCGAGCCGCAGGTGATGAAACGAAGCAGGCTCTTGGTCTGATGCTGCTGCAAGTAGCGATCGATGTCGCTTGCGATCAGTTCTGAAACATGTGCCATCTCAGAAATACCCCTCTTGCTTCTTCTTCTCCATCGACGCCGCACTGTCGTGATCGATCATTCGTCCCTGGCGCTCCGAGGTCGTCGTCAGCAGCATTTCCTGGATGACCTGCGGCAAGGTGGTCGCGTTCGACAAGACGGCGCCGGTCAGCGGGTAGCAGCCCAGGGTGCGAAAGCGCACCTGTTTCATCATCGGCGTTTCGCCAGGTCGCAGCGGCATGCGCTCATCGTCGACCATCACCAGCATGCCGTCCCGGTCGACCACGGGCCGCAATGCGGCGAAATAGAGCGGCACGATCGGGATGTTTTCCAGTTGGATATATTGCCAGATGTCGAGTTCGGTCCAGTTGGAAATCGGAAATGCGCGGATGCTTTCGCCCTTGTTCTTGCGGGCGTTGTACAAACGCCAGAGCTCGGGCCGCTGGTTTTTCGGATCCCAGTGATGCTGTGCGGTGCGGAAAGAAAAGATGCGTTCCTTGGCGCGTGATTTTTCCTCGTCGCGGCGGGCGCCTCCAAATGCCGCGTCAAAGCCATATTTGTCCAGCGCCTGTTTCAAACCCTGTGTCTTCCACATGTCCGTATGCAGTTGCGAACCATGTTCGAAGGGGTTGATGCCCAGCGCCTCGGCTTCGGGGTTGCGGTGGATCAGCAAGTCCATGCCCATCTCGCTGGCCATGCGGTCGCGCAGGGCGTACATGTCACGAAATTTCCAGGCGGTGTCTACATGCAGCAGCGGGAAGGGCGGTGGAGCGGGATAGAACGCCTTTCTTGCCAGGTGCAGCATCGTGGCCGAATCCTTGCCGACCGAATACAGCATGACCGGGTTTTCGCATTCAGCGACAACCTCGCGCATGATGTGAATGCTCTCGGCCTCGAGCCGCTGTAGATGGGTCAGGGTCTGCATGAATATTGCGCGGACATTGGAAGTTGATCGCTCAGGCGGGATCGTACTTCAAGCAATTCTGCGCAACAGCGCTGCGGCGCAATTGAATGCGCGGGCTGTTCAGAGATTTTCGATGTCATCCGGGCCGAAGAAGGCCCTCATGCTGATAATCAAGCCCTGCGGGTTGAACTGCATCACGTCGATGACCTGGATCTTCATGCTGCCAATCATGACCGTGAAGGCGATCGCGGCGCTGTCGCCATGCGAGCCCCGCGCCGGACAATCCAGACTCAGCTTGGCGCCGGTGCTGATCGCGTAGACATAAAACTCATGAATCTGCACGCGCCCCTGCTTGAGCGGGCTGCCGACCGGGTCTTCGACCGTGGCGTCCTCGGCATACAGGGCAGTTACCGCCTCGGCATCGCCCTGGTTGAATAACTCGACATAGCGGTTCAGCGTGGCCTTCATGCTCTGGCTGGTGTTCATCGGTGTCTCCCTGCGGTGGCTGGTACAAAAATGATTGGGCTCGCCGTGCAGGCCGTAATCATCGTCCGCTTGGACGATGAGGGCAATTCCGGCCCTGACTAAGCTGAGCCCAGAATGCTGCGCCCCCCTGGTGCAGCCCCAAAGGAGCTCAAGCATGAGACTGAAAGACAAGATCGCCGTCATCACCGGTGCCGGACAAGGCATGGGCCGGGCCATGGCCAGAATGTTCGCTGCCGAAGGCGCCACCGTGGTGGCAGTCGACGTCAATCTGGCCGCCGCCGAGGAAACCATGGCCGGCCTTGCTGGCGCCGCTTACAAGGTGAATATCGGCGACAGCGCTGAGGTCAACGCCCTGTTCGAGACCTTGCTGGCGAGTTATGGCCGGGTCGATGTGCTGGTCAACAATGCCGGCGTCGGTTCGGTCGACGCTTTTGCCGACATCAGCGACGAAACCTGGACGCGCGTCATCGGGGTCAATCTGACCGGTGCTTTCTATTGCGCCCGGGCGGCTGTGCGGGCGATGCAGAAGGTTGGCACCAAGGGCAGCATCATCAATGTGGCGAGCACTGCGGCGGCCAGCGGCGATGGTCCCGCCCATTACTGCGCCTCCAAGGCCGCCTTGATGGGCTTGACCCGCAGCATGGCCAAGGAACTCGCCGGCCATGGCATCCGCGTCAATACCTTGGTGCCGGGGCCGACGAATACGCCGATGATGGCTGGCATTCCCCAGGAATGGGCCGACGCGATCATCAAGGGCGTGCCGATGGGCCGCATGGCCGAGCCTGAAGACATCGCGCGCGGTGCACTTTTCCTGGCCAGTGGCGATGCCGGCTTTGTCACCGGCCAGAATCTGGCGGTCAACGGCGGCAGTGCCTTTCTTTGAGTCTGGAGCAGCAAGCATGAGTACATCAATGCAGGGCAAGGTGGCTTTCATTTCAGGTGGTGGCAGCGGCATCGGCGCGGCCACCGCGATTCGCCTGGCCCGGGAAGGCGCCAGCGTGGTGATCTGCGGGCGCCGCAAGGAACCGCTCGATGAGGTCGTCGCGCAGATCCACGCAGCCGGTGGCAAGGCTTGGGCGGTGCAGGCCGATGTCGGCATTGAAGCCGACTATGTCGCAGCGATCGAAGCTGCGGCAGCCCAGCATGGCCGGCTCGATGTGCTGGTCAATAACGCCATGGCCTACACCTGGGGCGCATTGACCCAGACTTCGACCGCCGACTGGCATGCGAATTTCACCACCTCGGTCGACGGCACCTTCTGGGGCACACGCACCGCGATGAAGCTGATGCAGGCACAAGGCGGGGGCGGCTCGATCATCAACCTGTCGTCGATCTGCGGAACGGTCGGCACGGCCTGGATGGCGGGCTATTCAGCCGCAAAAGCCGCGATCATCAACTTTTCGCGTGCTGCAGCCGCTGAAGGCGCGGCCGCGGGAATCCGGGTCAATGTGGTCGTGCCGGCCGTCGTCGATACGCCGGCCACCGCCGGCATGCTGGCCGATGCAGCCAGTCGCCAGAACACCGAGAAGCTGATCCCGATGGGTCGGGTCGGCCGCCCGGAAGAGCTGGCCAGCGCCATCCTCTTCCTGGCCAGCGACGAGGCCAGCTACATCACCGGTGTGGCCCTGCCGGTCGATGGCGGCCGTTCGGCCGTGCTGGTGACGGCGCTGTGAGCAATGGGACCCGATCGCTCGAGCAAAGGATTGACCGGCTCGAGTCGATCGATGCGATCCGGCAACTGGCGGGCAAATATTCGCTCTCGCTGGACATGCGCGATATGGATGCCCATGTGAACCTGTTCGCACCCGACATCCGCGTCGGCCGCGACAAGGTCGGTCGCGCCCATTTCAAGCAATGGCAGACCGAGACGCTGCGTGACCAGTTCACCGGCACTTCGCATCATCTGGGCCAGCACATCATCGAGTTCAAGGATGCTGACCATGCCACTGGCGTCGTGTATTCGAAGAACGAACATGAATGCGGCGCCGAATGGGTCATCATGCAGATGCTCTATTGGGATGACTACGAACGCATCGACGGCTGCTGGTATTTCCGCCGTCGCCTGCCTTGCTACTGGTACGCGACCGACCTGAACAAACCTCCGATCGGCGACATGAAAATGCGCTGGCCGGGCCGCGAGCCCGCCTGGGGGACTTTCCACGATCTGTTCCCCAGCTGGAAGGAATTCTGGGTCGACCTGCCCGACAAGGACCAGTTGCCGGAAGTCGCAGCACCCGCGCCCGTGGAACAATTCCTGCAAACCATCCGGCGCGGAACCCCGACGCCCAAACTGCGAGTGCGCTGAATGCCGAGCCTGTCTGATCCCTTGTCTGAGCCCTTGTTTGACCCCTTGTTCGACCGTCTTCAACTCGGTGAACTGCGCCTGAGCAACCGCATCGTGATGGCGCCGATGACACGCAACCGCGCCGATGCTGCCGGGCTGGCCACCGACTGCATGGTCGACTATTACAGCCAGCGCGCCGATGCCGGCCTGATCGTGGCCGAAGGCACTTGGCCGAGTGCCACCGGCCAGTCCTATTGCCGCCAACCCGGCATCGCCAATGCTGCGCAGATCAGCGCCTGGAAACGCGTTACCGATGCCGTCCATGGGCGCGGCGGTTTGATCGTGCTGCAGATCATGCATGGTGGCCGCATCGGCAGCCGGCATATCAAGGGTCCGGGCGTGCGAACGGTAGCACCCAGCGCCTTGCAGGCGGCCGGCGAGGTGTTTACCGATGCTGCCGGCATGCAACCTTTTGACATGCCGGTTGCTTTGAGCCTTGACGAGATCCAGGAAGTGATTGACGAGCATCGCCAGGCCGCGCTGAATGCGCGTGCAGCAGGCTTTGACGGGGTCGAACTGCATGGCACCAGCGGCTATTTGCCCAAGGCCTTTCTCAGCTCGGGGACCAACCAGCGCGACGATCTCTATGGGGGTTCGTTGGCGAACCGGGTGCGCTTCTCGATGGAATGCCTGCAGGTGATGGCTGCGGCAATCGGCCCGGGCCGGGTCGGACTGCGGCTCAATCCTGGCAACAGCTTCAATGACTGTTTTGATGAGGATTCCGCCGCCAGCCATACCGAGCTGATCAGACAGGCGAACTCGCTCGACCTGGCCTATTTGCACCTGATGCGAGCCCCAACCCCCGACATCGATGCCTTTGCACTCGGTGCCGAGCATTTCAAGGGGCGCCTGATCCTCAACGATGGATTCGGTCCCGAGAATGCACGCCAGGCCTTGCTCGACTGGCCACAGGCTGCCTTGTCTTTTGCGCGCCATTTCGTTGCCAACCCGGATCTGGTCTGGCGTTTGCGGCAGGGCCTGCCCTTGACCCGCTTCGATCGCAAGACGCTCTACACCGCCGGACCGGCAGGCTATAGCGACTATCCAGCGGTTTGAGTTGGCATTGCCTTGCGCTGGGGCGGCAGTTCGGCAGGAAGCAGTTGTCAGTCTGCAATTCTTAGTCTCATCGGACGATGTTTGCTCATGGGACGAGCCGAATAATCAGGGCATATCCCCAATGACTGGAGTTTTCCCATGCTGAATATTCGTGGACTGGCTTATATCGTTGCTGAAACCACCGACCTGAAGCGCTGGTCTGACTATGCCCACAACGTGCTGGGCATGATGGTGTCGGACAGCCCAGATGGCGGCCTGCATGTGAAGATGGACGAGCGCCAGTTCCGCATTTCGGTGCAGTCAGGCAGTCGCAATGGCTATGTCGCCAGCGCCTGGGAATTGCTCGACCGGGAAGCTTTCCAGTCAGCCCTGGGCCATCTGTCAGACAAGGGCGTGGCTTACGAGTTGGGCGATCAGGCCTTGTGCGCCAAACGCTGCGTGCAGCAATTGGTTGCGATCGTCGATCCTTCGGGCAACCGGCATGAACTGGTCTGGGGCTTCAAGTCCGACTTCCAGCATTTCGCCTCGCCGACTGGCGTTTCGGGTTTCATCACCGGCGATCTGGGCCTGGGACATACGGTTTTGCCCGCACCGAATTTCGAAGCCACGGTGGCCTTCGTCAAGGATGTGATGGGCTTTGGCCTGTCGGATCTGTTCAATTTCAAGCCGGGTGGCGATGCCGGACCGGTGCTGCCGATCCATTTCTTCCATTGCGGCAATGCCAGGCATCACAGCCTGGCATTGGCCGGTTTCCCGGTCGAAAGCGGCTGCGTGCATGTGATGGTTGAAGTCGAATCAATGCCTGAAGTCGGCCGGGCGATGGACCGGCGCGCTGCTGACGGCGCCAAGCTGACAGCGACCTTGGGCCAGCATACGAACGACAAGATGACTTCCTTCTACATGCAGTCGCCCTCGGGCTTTGATGTCGAGTTTGGCTATGGCGGTGCGGTCTGCGACTGGCAGGAACATATCGTCCATGAGTTTACCCGCGTGAGCTTGTGGGGCCATGATTTTTCGGTGGGCCAACAGGGCTGAGACGGATGGCGAACAAGATCATGAGCGCGGCGCAAGTCGTCGCGCAGTTGAGCGATGGCATGACCGTCGGCATCGGTGGCTGGGGACCGAGGCGCAAACCGATGGCGCTGGTACGCGAGATCTTGCGCTCTCCCTTGAAGGACCTCACCATCGTCGCCTATGGTGGTGCCGATGTCGGCATGCTCTGCGCTGCGGGCAAGGTCAGGAAACTGGTGTTCGCCTTTGTCTCGCTCGACTTCATTCCGCTCGAACCCTATTTCCGGCTGGCACGGCAAAGCGGCGCGCTGGAGGTGATGGAAATCGACGAAGGCATGTTCATGCTGGGGCTCAAGGCTGCGGGTATGCGCGTGCCCTATATCCCGACGCGGGTCGGCCTCGGCACCGATGTCCTGACCCACAACCCATCCCTGAAGCTGGTCAGCTCGCCCTATGACGACCGCGATTGGGTGGCGATGCCGGCGCTGCCGCTCGACGCCGCGCTGCTGCATGTCGACCGGGCCGATGCGCGGGGCGTCTGCCAGATCAAGGGCCCCGATCTGTATATGGACGACTTGTTTGCCCGCGCCGCGAAGAAGACCTTCGTCAGCTGCGACGAGTTGGTGCCGACTGCCACATTTGAATCTGGCGAAGAGTCGCGCTATGTGCATTGGGAGCGCGCGCATACGGCTGGTGTGGTGCACCTGCCTTGCGGCGCCCACCCAAGCAGTTGTGCGCCGCTGTATGGTTTCGACGTCAAGCATTTCAAGGAATATGTAGCCAGCGCCAAGCAGGAGGGCGGCTGGGCGGCTTATGTCGAGCGCTATGTCAATTGCAGCGAGGCCGAATATCTGGCCCGCGTCGGCGGTGAAGCTGCCGTGCGCAGCCTGCCGCTGCCGACCTTTTGAAAGATCGACATGACTGAAGAAACCACCCAAGTCGATACCAGCCTGGTCGACCTCGTCATCTGCGCCGCGGCTCAGGCCTGGCAGCATGACGGCGAAGTCCTCGCTACCGGCATCGGCATCGTGCCCCGTCTGGCGGCTTCGCTATGCATGAGCAGCTCGAACCCTGATCTGATGATGACCGATTCCGAGGCCTGGCTGGTCAGCGAACCGGTGCCGATCGGCCCGCGTACCGGGCCCCTGGCCGGCTACCAGCCCAAACGCGAGACCTGGATGGGTTTTGCGCGGATTTTTGACAATGTCTGGAGCGGCAAGCGCCATGCGATGGTCGGACCGACCCAGATCGACCGCTTCGGCCAGGCCAATATCTCGATGATCGGCAGCGACCATGCCAAGCCGAAGTCGATGATGCTCGGCGTGCGCGGTTTCCCCGGCAATTCGATCAATCATGCGAACAGCTTCTTTGTCCCCAACCACAGCACCAAGGTATTCGTTGCGGGCGAAGTCGACATGGTGGCTTCGGCCGGCTACAACCCGGCCCGACTGGCGCGCGGTTGGAGTCTGGACGAGATAGATGTGCGCATGATCATCACCAATTTGTGCGTGTTCGATTTCGGCGGCTCCGGCCATCAAGCGCGTTTGCTCAGCCTACACCCCGGTGTCAGCGCTGAGCAGGTGCAAGCCGCCACCGGCTTCCCCCTGCTGCTGCCCGCCAACTTGCCGCAGACCGCATCGCCAGAAGCCGGGCAACTCGCGCTGCTAGCAAAACTTGATCCGCATGGCCTGCGTGCCACGGCAATGGGGTGACCCGATGAGCAGCAATAACGAATCCTTCGTCCAGCGCGACGATCCTTCTGTCTACGAAACCGCCGAGCCGGTGCTCTATGCCGTTGCCGATGGCATTGCCACGGTGACGATGAATCGTCCCGGCTACAACAACGCGCAGAACTCGCAGATGACTTATGCGCTCGATGCGGCGTTCAAGCAGGCGATCGATGACGATGCGGTCAAGGTCATCGTGCTGCGCGGCGCGGGCAAGCATTTCAGCGCCGGCCATGACATCGGCACGCCAGGGCGCGACGTCAACAAGTCATTCGACCGGGCCCATCTCTGGTGGGACCACAGCAACAAGCCCGGTGCCGAGTTCAACTATGCGCGCGAGCAAGAGGTCTACATCGGCATGTGCCGGCGTTGGCATGAAATGCCCAAGCCGACGATCGCGATGGTGCAGGGCGCTTGTATCGCCGGCGGGCTGATGCTGGCCTGGGTCTGCGATCTGATCGTCGCCAGCGAGGACGCTTTTTTCCAGGATCCTGTGGTCCGCATGGGCATTCCTGGGGTCGAGTATTTCGCCCATGTGCATGAGTTGAATCCGCGCATTGCCAAGGAATTCCTGTTTCTGGGCGAGCGTATGCCGGCCGCCAGGGCTTACCAGATGGGCATGGTCAACCGGGTCGTGCCTGCGGCCGGCCTGGAAGCCGAAGTCATGGCGATGGCCGCGCGTATCGCCAGCCAACCGCGCATGGGATTGGCGCTGACCAAGCAGGTGATCAACCGGATCGAGGAATTGCAAGGCCTGCGTGCCGGCATGGACATGGCTTATGGCTACCACCATCTGGCCCATGCCCATGGGCAGTTGCTCGGTGCCGGCCACCTCGGCGGTCATGATGCTAAGTCGATGATCAAGGCCAACAAGAAGAACGCCGAAGATGAGTGATTCCGCAAGGAGGGATGCCCTGGCGCTGCAGACACCGCTGTGTGAGTTGCTCGGTTGCCGCTATCCGGTCGTGCAGACAGCGATGGGCTGGGTGGCCGGCCCTGAACTGGTCGCTGCCACCAGCAATGCCGGCGGCTTTGGCTTTCTGGCCGGCGCGACGATTGCGGCCGACCAGATCGAAGCCGACATCCTGAAGGTCAAGCAGCTCAATGGCGACAAGCCTTTCGGCCTGAACTTCCATATGTTCCAGCCCAATGCCCAGCAACTGCTTGACCTGGCGATCAAGCACCAGTTGCGCGCAGTCAGCTACGGCCGCGGCCCGGACAAGAAGACGATCGCACGTTTGCGCAATGCCGGCATCCACTGCATGCCGACGGTCGGTGCGCTCAAGCATGCACAAAAGGCGATCGAGATGGGTGCCAACATCATCACCATCCAGGGCGGTGAGGGCGGTGGCCACACGGGTTCAGTGCCAACCACGGTGCTGCTGCCCCAGGTGGTCGACGCGGTCAAGGTGCCGGTGGTGGCGGCTGGCGGTTTTTACGATGGCCGTGGCCTGGTCGCGGCGCTGGCCTTCGGAGCCCAGGGCATCGCGATGGGCACGCGCTTCCTGATGACCAGCGACAGCGGCGTGGCAGCGGCGACTTTGCAGCGCTATGTCGAGGTCAAGGAGGCCGACCGGATCCGCATCTCCTACCTGATCGACGGCATGCCGCAGCGCATGATCGACAACGAATACCTGGCCATGCTGGAAAAAGCCTCGCCCTTCAAGCGTTTGCGGATTGCCTTGAGCAGCGCCATGCAGTGGAAGGCCCAGACCGGCATGACCATGGGCCATGTGGCGCGGGTGCTCTGGCAGGCTTTCCGCGAGGACCCGGCTGCCTTGGCGCAAACGGTGATGGCGGCGAATGCGCCGGTGCTGCTGCAACGCTCGATGGTCGAGGGCAAACCGGCCGAAGGCGTGATGTCGTCGGGCCAGGTCGCGGCTTTGATCGGCGAGTTGCAGAGCTGCGAACAAGTGCTGCAAGGCATCGTCGCCCAGGCGCTCGAGCGGCTTGAGGTGCTGGGGAATTTGCGGGGCAATCCAACATGAGCCTGCAAGAACAATTCCATTCCATCCTGCATGCCAATGGCGTGGCCGAGATCGTCATCGACCGGGCCCCGGTGAATGCCTTGAATGCGGCCGGCTGGCATGGCCTGGCCGCCGAAATCGCTGCCTGCGGGGCCAACCCACAGGTGCAGGTGATCGTGATCCGGGCTGAAGGCCGCGGCTTTTGCGCCGGTGTCGACATCAAGGAGTTGAATGCCGATCCGGGGTTGATCGTTTCGGTCAACGCCGGCAATTACGCGACCTTCAAGGCCGTACACCTCAATCCTGTGCCGGTCATCGCTGCTGTGCATGGCTTTGTGCTGGGTGGCGGCATCGGCATCTGCGGCGCAGCCGACATCGTCATCGCGGCCGAGGACGCCAGTTTCGGACTACCCGAACTCGACCGTGGCGCGATGGGTGGTGCGGCCCATATGCAGCGGATGTTCGGCGTGCAAAAGACGCGTTACCTGTTTTTTACCGGCGAGATGATCGGCGCCGCTGAGGCCTTGCAACTCGGCGCAATCGAGCGCATGGTGCCGCGCGCGCAATTGCGCGAGCAGGCGCTGGCCATCGCTGACAAGATTGCAGCCAAGAGCCCGGCCATGATCCGCCTGGCCAAAGAGGCCTTGACCGGCATCGAAGACGGCGACCTCGAAGCCAAATACCGCTGGGAGCAGGGCTTCACCCTGCAAGCCTATATGAGCCCTGACTCGGCCGAAACACGCAAAGCCTTCGTCGAAAAACGCGACGCCAAGTTCTGAAGGAGATTGCCGGCATGGATTTGAACTACAGCCCCCGACAACAGGCATTCCGCAGTGAAGTGCGCGCCTGGCTGGCCGGGCATTTGCCGAAGGAAAAGTTTGGCAGCTACGACACCCGCGAAGGTTTCGAGCAGCATCGCCAATGGGAAGCGACGCTGGCCGAAGCCGGCTACAGCAGTGTCACCTGGCCGGCCGAGTTGGGCGGGCGCGGCAGTGACTTGTTTGAATGGCTGATTTTTGAAGAGGAATATTTCCGCGCTGATGCGCCGATGCGGATCAACCAGAACGGCATCCTGCTGCTCGGGCCGACCTTGATGGAATTCGGCAGCGCCGAACAAAAAGCGCGTTTCCTGCCGCGGATGGCGCGCTGCGATGACATGTGGGCGCAGGGCTGGAGCGAGCCCAATGCCGGTTCCGACATGGCCGCGATCAGCAGCCGGGCGGTCAGGGATGGCGACGACTATGTGATCAATGGACAGAAAACCTGGTCGACCCGGGCCTTGTTTGCCAACTGGCTGTTCGGGCTCTTTCGCAGCGAGCCGGGGTCAACCCGCCACCATGGACTCAGCTATCTGATGGTGCCGCTCGATGCCAAGGGCATCACGATCCGGCCGATCAAGGCGCTGAACGGCAAACAATCCTTTGCTGAAGTGTTTTTCGATGATGTCCGCGTCAGCGTCGACAACCGCATTGGTGAAGAGGGTCAGGGCTGGAATGTGGCGATGGCAACTGCCGGTTTCGAACGCGGTCTGTTGCTGCGTTCTCCCGCGCGCTTCCAGCGCACCGCGCAAAAGCTGGTACAGCTCTATCTGCGCCACCAGGCCCAGGCCGACCGCGATCCCGAGATCCGCAACCAGGTGCTGCGCGCCTGGATGGGTGCCGAGGCCTACAACCTGTCGAGTTATCACACCGTCAGCCGGCTGGCTCAGGGCGCCAAGGTCGGTGCCGAGGCCAGCACCAACAAGATTTTCTGGTCCGAACTCGATCTGCAGATGCATGAAACAGCGATGCGCATCCTCGGTCCCCGGGCCGAGTTGATCGACGATCCCGAAGTGCATGAGTGGCTGGAGGGTTTCCTGTTTGCGCAGGCCGGACCAATCTACGCGGGCACCAACGAGATCCAGCGCAACATCATTGCCGAGCGCGTGCTCGGACTTCCGAAAAGCTGAAGAGGATCACGATGAACTTCACCTTCAGCGACGAACAAATCGCATTCCGTGACTCGATGAGTCGCTTCCTGATGACCGAGGCAGCGCCTGAAATGCTGCGCGAAGTCTGGGAAACCGATGGCGGGCGCTCGCCCGAGTTGCGCGCCAAGATTGCTGCCCAGGGCCTGACCGCGCTGTCAGTGCCCGAGGCCGAAGGCGGACTTGGCCTGGGCGATGTCGACTGGGCCTTGATGACCCAGGAGCTCGGCTATTACGCCATTCCCGATTCACTCGCTGATACCGCTTATGTGGCCGCAGGTTTGCTGACCGGTTTACCCGAAGACCATCCGCTGCGTCTGGAATGGCTGCCCAAGGTGGCCGACGGTTCGGCACGCGTGGCGGTCGGACATCCGGTCAATCCCTGGGTGGCTGACGCGCATCTGGCCGATCTCCTGTTGCTGGCTCAGACCACACCGACCGGCCTGGCCTTGCATGGTCTGACCCGTGATCAGGTCAGGCTGGAGGCACAGCACAGCATCGATGCCTCGCGCCGTCTGGCCGTCGTGCATTGGACGCCAAGCACCGCCAGCCTGCTGCTCGACGGCCCTGCCGCCCAGGCGCTTTGGGACCTCGCGCTCGACCGCGCCAATCTCAGCATCAGCGGGCAGTTGATCGGCCTAGCCCAGCGCATGCTGGATCTTTCCGTTGACTATGTGGCGCAGCGCAAGCAGTTCGGCAAGGTGATCGGCAGCTTCCAGGCGGTCAAACATCATCTGGCCGATGTCGTGACCTTGATCGAGTTTGCCAAACCGGTGCTTTACCGTGCTGTGCTGGCGCTGGCTCAGGGCAGCGGGCAGCGGGCAGCGCTGGTCTCGCATGCCAAGCTGGCCTGTGCCGAAGCGGCCTGGACCGCCGGCCGCAAGGGCATCCAGGTGCATGGCGCGATGGGCTACACCTGGGAGGTCGATCTGCAGATGTTCATGAAGCGCGCCTGGGTGCTCGATTCGGCCTGGGGCGACCGGGCTTTTCACAAGGCCAGGCTGGTTGATACCCTGTTCAAAGAAGCGGCTCCGCTGGGCCCGACCGCGACCTTTCCTGAATCCTGAGGACTACCGAGATGGCCCAAGCCTATATCGTTGATGCCTTGCGCTCGCCCACCGGGCGGCGCAATGGCTCGCTCGCCCAGGTCCATGGTGCCGACCTCGGCGCCCATGTGATCAAGGGCATTGTCGAGCGCAATGAAATCCCCCCGGCTGAATACGACGATGTGATTTTCGGTTGCGTCGACACCATCGGCGCCTTGGCAGGTGACATCGCCCGTACCAGTTGGCTGGCCGCTGGCATGCCGATGTGCGTTCCCGGCACCACCATCGACCGGCAATGCGGCAGCTCGCAACAGGCGGTGCATTTCGCCGCCCAGGCCGTGATGAGCGGCACCCAGGACGTGGTGCTGGCGGGTGGCGTGCAGACCATGTCGAGCATTCCGATCGGCTCGGCCATGCTGGCCGGCCAGCCACTCGGCTTTAGCACGCCCTTTGCCCAGAGCCAGGGCTGGCAGGCCCGCTTCGGTGCCGCCCCGGTGAATCAGTTCTATGCCGCCCAGCGCATTGCCGACCATTGGGGTCTGACGCGCGAAGCGATGGAAGTCTTTGCCAAGGAAAGCCATGACCGGGCTTTGCGGGCGATCGCTGACGGCCGTTTCGGCCGCGAAATCCTGCCTTACGGCGAGTTCGCCATGGACGAGACGGCGCGGGCTTCGACCCTGGACAAGCTCGCCAGCCTCAAACCAGTCGACCCGACCTACCCGTCGATCACGGCCGCGGTGTCCAGTTCGACCTGTGACGCCGCCTCGGCGGTGCTGGTGGTGTCGGAAGCCGCCTTGAAGCGCTACGGCCTGACACCGCGCGCCAGAATCCACCATCTGTCGGTGCGCGCTGACGACCCGATCTGGCATCTGACGGCGCCGATTTCGGCCACCCGCTATGCCTTGAAAAAAGCCGGCATGAAGATCGAGGACATCGATCTGGTCGAAATCAACGAGGCCTTTGCCTCGGTGGTGATGGCTTGGCTGAAGGAGACCGGCTATCCGCATGAGCGCACCAATGTGAATGGTGGCGCGATCGCCTTGGGCCATCCGCTTGGCGCTTCGGGTACCAAGCTGATGACGACGTTGCTGTATGAAATGGAGCGTCGCAGCGCCCGCTTCGGGCTGCAGACGATGTGCGAAGGCGGCGGCCAGGCCAATGTGACTATTCTTGAAAGACTGGGTTGAACTGATGGGAATTTGTGACAACAGGACGGTCCTGATCACCGGCGCAGGCGGTGGACTCGGACGCAGCTATGCCTTGGCCTTTGCTGCCGAAGGCGCCAATGTGGTGGTCAACGACATCCGCGCCGAAGCTGCGCAAGCGGTGGCTGATGAAGTCATTGCGGCTGGCGGCCACGCGATCGCTGACAGCGGCGACATCACCTCGATGGCTGGCGCCCAGAAAATCATCGACGCCGCCGTAGCCGCCTTCGGTGAAGTCCATGTGCTGGTCAACAATGCCGGCATCCTGCGCGACCGGATGTTCCTCAGCCTCAGTGAAGACGACTGGGATCAGGTCATGAAGGTGCATCTGAAGGGGCATTTTTGTCTGGCCAACCTGCTCGGCCGGCGCTGGCGCGATGCCTTCAAGACCGGCTTGCCGGTCGATCAGCCGCGCATCATCAACACCAGTTCGGGCGCGGGTCTGCAGGGATCGATCGGACAGAGCAATTACGCTGCGGCCAAGGCCGGCATCGCTGGACTGACCTTGGTGCAGGCCGCCGAAATGGCACGCTACGGCATCACCGTCAATTGCCTGGCTCCGGCGGCGCGCACGACGATGACCGAGAGCGCGATGCCCGAGATGGTGAAAAAGCCGGAATCGGGCTTTGACGTCTGGGATCCGCTCAATGTCGCTTCGATCGTCGTCTGGCTCGGCAGTACGCTGTCTGCAACGGTCAGCGGGCGTTGCTTCGAGGCCAAGGGTGGCGAGTTGTCGCTGGCCGATGGATGGCGCACCGGCCAGATCGTCGACAAGGGCGAGCGCTGGTTGCCGGCCGAGCTCGGCCCGGTGGTGGCGATGATCATCGACGCTGCGCCGCCCCCACAAAAAGTCTATGGCAGCTGAAGCATGACCTTGAATCCTGAGCAGCAAGCCATTCAGGTGGCGGTGGCCGACCTGTTGGCCGGCCAGGCGTCATCAGCCGCCTTGCGCGCTGCAATGCTTGCGGGCGACATCGACCGCAAGCTTTGGCAGCAGATCGCTGACCTCGGCTGCTGCGCCTTGCAGCTCTCTGAAGCCCAGGGCGGCCTCGGCATGGGCACACTCGAGTTATGTCTGATCGCCGAGCAACTCGGCCGCCGGCTCGCTTATGTCCCCTGGTTCGAAAGCGTTGTGCTGGGCACCAGTTTGCTGGGCGAACTCGGCGCAGATGCAGCGCAATGGCTGCCCGGCTTGGCCGACGGCAGCTTGATTTCGACGTTTTCGACCGATCCCGTGCAGGCCTTGCCTGTCGCTGGAGGCTGGCGCCTGGATGGCCGGATTGACCAGTTCCAGGCCGCTGGATCGGTCGATCTGCTGCTGATCACGGCCAGGCTGGCCGATGGCGAACTGCTCTTGTTTGCCTTGCCGCGCGATGCACAAGGCCTGTCGATCACAGCTCTGCAATTGCATGATGCAAGCCGGCCTGCGGCCTGCGTCGAGATGACCGGCATCTTGCTGGCGGATTGTCTGGCGCGCGGCAAGCCGCTGGAAGATAAGCTCGCGCGGCTGCGCTTGACGGCCGCGACCGTGCTGGCGGCCGAACAGGTCGGGGTGGCCCAGCAATGCCTTGATCTGAGTCTGTCTTATGTCAGCGGCAGGGTCCAGTTCGGCCAGCCGATCGCGGCCTTCCAGGCCATCAAGCATCGCTGCGCACAGATGATGGTCAGCATCGAGTTGGCGCGCTCGGCGTTCTACGCCGCCGCGGCCACAAGCGATTTGCAACCAGTCGCAGCCGCCCGCTGCCTGGCGAACGAAGCGGCCCAGTTCTGCGCCCAGGAAGCAATCCAGTTGCATGGCGGCGTTGGCTTTTGCTGGGAATACGACCCCCATCTGTACTTCAAACGTGCCCAAAGCAACAGCCAATGGTTCGGCATGTCGACACGCTGGCTGGATCAGGTGGCGGCTGAATTGCTGCAGGAGGCCTTGCCGCATGAATTGCCCGAGGAGGCTTTCAATGCCGAAGTCCATGCCTGGCTTGAACAGCATTTGAGCGGGGAATTCCTCGCCATGCGCGGCTGCCAGGGTCCTGGCGACGACAGCTTCGCGCCGGCTCTGGCCAAGCGTTGGGAGCAATGCCTGGCTGCGGGCGGTTGGGTCGGCATGGGCTGGCCTGCAGCCCATGGCGGGCGCGATCTACCCTTGGCCCAGCAGGTGGCGTTCCACGAGGCTTATGTGCGCGCCGGTGGACCTGGGCGCATCGGGCATATCGGCGAACAATTGCTCGCGCCGACGCTGATGGCCTATGGCACACCGGCCCAGCAGCAGCGCTTTTTGCCCGGCATCCGGGCCGGCACCAGTTACTGGGCCCAGGGTTATTCCGAGCCCGACGCCGGTTCGGATCTGGCCAATGTGAAGACCCGTGCCAAGCGCGAAGGCGACGAATGGATCATCAATGGCCAGAAGGTCTGGACCTCCTGGGCGCAGGAATCCGACTGGATCTTCGTGCTTGCGCGCACCGAAGCGGGATCGCAGCGCCATCGCGGCTTGAGCCTGTTGCTGGTGCCCCTGCGTCAGCCCGGCATCACGATCCGTCCGATCCGCCAGATGACCGGCAGCGCTGAATTCAATGAAGTGTTCTTCGACTCGGCGCGCACCGAAGCCTCGCTGCATCTGGGCGAGCTGGGCCAGGGTTGGAAGGTCGCGATGGACTTGCTGGGCTTCGAGCGCGGAGTTTCGACGCTGGGCCAACAAGCGCAGTTCGAGCATGAATTGCAGCTGCTGTTAAGCCAAGCGCGCCGCGACGGCTTGACCCAGCAGTCGGTGCTGGCACAGCGCATCGCGTCAGCAGCCCTTGGCTTGCAGGCATTGCGCGCGAATGCGCTGCGGGTGCTGAGCGGCGCGGCAGGCAGTCCCGAATCCTTTGTCGCCAAATATGCCTGGTCGAATTGGCATCGCGATTTCGGTCGCCTGGCTGCCGATGTACTGGGGCCACGCGCCAATCTGATCGACGCCGATGTGGCCGCGCAGCGACTGCGCCAGGTTTGGCTGTACAGCCGCGCCGATACCATCTATGCCGGCAGCAACGAGATCCAGCTGAACCTGATTGCCGAACGCGCGCTTGGCATGCCGCGCTGAATAAGATTTATCGTCCGACAAGACGATGCCCCGACCGATGCCCGGGTCGATGATTGACGCTTCCAAGCACCAACACAGAGCCATGAATCCAGCACCCCACTATGTTCCCGCCCATGGCCTGCTGAAGGGAAAGTCAGTCCTGGTCACCGCAGCCGCAGGCGCCGGCATCGGTTTTGCAGCAGCCAAGCGCTGCGCCGAGGAAGGCGCGCGTGCCTTGCTGATTTCCGATGTGCATGAGAGGCGCTTGAATGAAGCGGTCGAGGCGATCCGGCGCGAGACCGGCTTGCAGGAAGTCTGGGGCCAGCTTTGCGATGTGACCCAGCAAACCCAGGTCGATGCGCTGATGAGCATGGCCCAAGCCAAGCTCGGTGCCATCGATGTGCTGATCAACAATGCCGGTCTTGGCGGCAGTCGCAACATCGTCGACATGGCCGATGAAGAATGGCACAAGGTCATCGACGTGACCTTGACCGGTACGTTTCGCATGACGCGTGCGGCCTTGAAGCTGATGCAACCGCGCGGATCCGGCGTGATCGTCAACAATGCCTCGGTACTGGGCTGGCGGGCGCAGGTCGAGCAAGCCCATTACGCCGCCGCCAAGGCCGGCGTGATGGCGCTGACGCGCTGCGCCGCGATGGAAGCAGCACCTTTTGGCGTGCGCATCAATGCGGTGTCGCCATCGATCGCGATCCATGCCTTCCTGAAGAAATCCGCTTCCGAGGAGTTGCTCGACCAGTTGTCGGCCAAAGAGGCTTTCGGGCGCGCTGCCGAGCCCTGGGAAATTGCCAATGTGATGGTTTTTCTGGCCAGCGATTACTCGTCCTATATGACCGGCGAAGTGGTGTCGGTCAGCTCGCAACAGGCCTGAGCATGCTGCGCTTTAACAATATCGACAGCGTGCTGGCTGTAGTCGGCCAGGACCTCGGTCACACCGACTGGCTGACGATCAGCCAGTCGCGCATTCAGCAGTTTGCCGATGCCACCGGCGACCAGCAATGGATTCACGTCGATCCGCAGCGTGCCGCCAGCGGCCCATTCGGGGCCTGCGTTGCCCATGGCTTTTTGACCCTCAGCCTGGCGAATAAATTCCTGCCCGAGCTGATCGAATATCAGCGCCTGAAAATGGGCGTCAATTACGGCTGCGAGAAGGTCAGATTTCCGGCGCCGGTGCGGGTCGGCGCGCGCATTCGCGGGCGCGGCCTGGTCGTTTCTGCCGAGCCGGTCAAGGGTGATGGTGTGCAGGTGATTGTTCGCATCACGGTCGAGATCGAAGGCCAGGAAAAACCGGGTTGCGTGGTCGACACGATCAGCCGTTTGTATTTTGAATGAGAGTTCTCCCATGAATCTTCAAGAAGCCGTCATCGTCTCCACTGCCCGCACCCCGATCGGGCGGGCTTTCCGCGGTGCCTTCAATGACACCGATGCGCCGGTACTCGGTGGTCATGTGATCCGCGCAGCGCTTGAGCGGGCACAGGTCGCCGGCGTCGATGTCGACGATGTGGTGCTGGGCATCGCCGCCCAGCAAGGCAATCAGGGCTACAACCTTGGGCGGCTCTGCGGCTATACCGCAGGGCTGCCCGAATCGGTCGGCGGCATGACGATCGACCGGATGTGTGCTTCGGGCCTGGTGTCCATTGCCAGCGCGGCCAAGAGCATCATGACGGGCGAACACCGGATCGCCGTGGCGGGCGGCCTGGAATCGATTTCTCTGGTGCAGAACAAGCACAAGAACAGCTATCGGGCGCAGACGCCGGCGGTGCTGGCGGCGGCTCCCACCGCCTATATCCAGATGATCGAGACCGCCGAAATCGTTTCGCGCCGCTACAACATCAGCCGCAGCGCCCAGGACGAATACAGCTTGCAAAGCCAGCAGCGCACGGCTGCGGCGCAAGCCGCCGGACGTTTTGACGCCGAGATCGTCCCGCTCGACAGCGTCAAGCAATTGTTCGACAAGGAAGGCAATGTCACCGGCAGCGAAGCCGTGCGACTGCTGCGCGACGAGGGCAATCGGGCCGAGACGACGCTGGAAAGCCTGGCCGGCTTGCGACCGGTCTGGAAAAACGGCCAATGGGTGGCGCAGGGCGAATTCATCACCGCCGGCAATGCCTCGCAGTTGTCGGACGGTGCCAGCGCCTGCGTCGTGATGAGCCGCGCCGAAGCGCAAAGCCGAGGTCTGCAGCCCCTGGGCAGCTACCGAGGCATGGCGGTGGCCGGCTGCGGCGCCGATGAAATGGGCATCGGGCCGGTCTTTGCGATTCCCAAGCTCTTGCACCAGGCCGGCTTGAAGGTCGAGGACATCGGCCTGTGGGAAATCAACGAAGCCTTTGCCTGCCAGGTGATTTACTGCCGCGACCAGTTGGGGATTCCGAACGATCAGCTCAATGTCAACGGTGGGGCGATTTCGATCGGCCATCCCTTCGGCATGAGCGGGGCCAGACTGGTCGGCCATGCGCTGATCGAAGGCCGCCGGCGCGGTGTTCGCTACGCCGTGGTCAGCATGTGCATCGGTGGTGGTATGGGTGCGGCCGGGCTGTTCGAGCTCAACTGATGCCCAAGCGCCTAGCAGGAATCGGTCCGCAACTTCCTGACAAAGGGTAAATTGACACCGATCTATGCAATCATCCGGCCATGACCAAGGCCGTGAAACCAGCAACAGCGACCGTGAGCGATCAAATCAACTTTGACCGCTTCAGCCAGATGCTGGGCTTGATTTACGAAGCCGCCATGGATAGCTCGCAGTGGACGCGCTGCCTAGAGTCGATCCGCAACGAGTTCGATGCCAATTTCGCTTCATTGATCGTCCGCGCCGGCGGCGGCAGCGACCTCGGGCTGATCGTCTCGGCCAGCGGTGGTGTGCCGATTCCGGGCAACAACAATCCGCTGATCGAAATCAGCCCATTTTCCAATCTGCCGGTTGACCGTCTGGTCACGATGGGCGACATCCTGTCCGAATCCGATTGGCGCGCCACCACCTATTACCGCGATTGGTGTGAGCCGCGCGGGGTCTTCCATGTGATGGCCTGCGACATCAGCACCAAGGACGGCAGCGTCTACGGCTTCCGGCTGACCCGGCCCGAAAGCAAGGAATCGTTCAGCGCTGCCGAACGGCTGCTCGCCGAACGTCTGATTCCGCATCTGCGGCGCGCGCTCAATCTGCATGAAGCGGTACACCATGACCGCCGCGTCAGCTCGTTGTACAGCCATGCAATGGCGCAGTTGATGGTCGGCGTGATCGTGCTCGACGAGACCGGCAAGATCCAGGAATGCAATGCGATGGCCAAGGGCATCCTCGAGATGAACGATGGTCTGCGGATTGCCGGCAACCAGCTCGAAGCCACTTACGCCACCGATGGGCGCAAATTGCAGCGCCTGGTGCGCGATGCGCTGATTCAGCAGGTGGCGGGCAAGGTGTCGCTGATCGAAGCGATGTCGGTGAGCCGCCCCTCGGGCAAGGTCAGCTGGGGCGTGGTGGTCCAGGCGATTTCTCCCGATCAATGGACCGAAGGCAAACATCGGCCGAGCGTGGTGATCTTCGTGCGCGACGCCGAAGGCAAAGCCTATCCGCCAGTGCGGCTGGCACAGCAGTTGTTCCAGCTGACACCGGCCGAAACCGCGCTGGCGATCCAGTTGGCCAATGGCCTGTCGCTGGAAGAAGCGGCCGAAGCGCTGAATATCCGGCGCAACACGGCGCGTGCACATTTGCGTTCGATCTTCTCCAAGACCGGCGTGCGGCGCCAGACCGAGTTGGTGCGGATCTTCCTGAATTCGGTGGTACTGCTCGGGTCCGGCGAGAACGAGGCCGAATAAACCTCCAGGCGGATTGGCAAGCTTGCCTGCGCAATGATTTTTTCAACGAGGAGACACAATGAGATTGGCAAACAAGGTGGCTTTGATCACCGGAGCAGGTTCGGGACTGGGTGAAGCGACAGCCCATCGGCTGGCCGCGGAGGGCGCTTATGTGGTGGCGGCCGACATCAACGCTGCGGCGGTCGAGGGCGTTGTCGCGGCGATCCTGGCCAAAGGCGGCCGGGCCGAAGCGCAGCAGCAGGATGTGACCGACGAGGCGCGTTGGCAGGCTTTGATTTCCGATCTGGTGGCTCGCCTGGGGCAGCTCGACATCCTGGTCAACAACGCCGGCATCGCCTTGACCGGCAACGCCGAGGACACCACGCTGGACGCCTGGCGCCAGACCCAGCAGATCAACCTGGATGCGGTCTTTGTCGGCACCCGCGAGGCGATTCGGGTGATGAAGGATCGCGGCGGCTCGATCATCAATATGTCTTCGATCGACGGCATCATCGGCGAGCCGATGGCGGCTGCCTACACCGCGAGCAAGGGCGGCGTGCGGCTGTTTTCCAAGTCAGCCGCCTTGCATTGCGCCAGCAAGGGCTATCGCATCCGCGTCAACTCCTTGCATCCCGGCGTAATCAAGACGCCGATGGTCGAAAACGCCTTCAGCTTTTTGCCTCCCGCCGACCGCGATGTCTTGATCGCCCAGCTGGTGGCGCAAGTTCCGATGGGCCACTGGGGAGATCCGATCGACATCGCCAATGGCGTGCTGTTCCTGGCCTCGGACGAATCGCGCTATATGACCGGTGCCGAACTGGTGATCGACGGCGGTTACACCGCCAAATAGCGGCCAGTTCAGGCGATCGCGCCACTTTCGCGCAGCTGCGTGATCGCTTCGGCGCTGAGTCCGAGTTCGGCGAGGATCGCTTCGCTATGCTCACCGATGCGGATGCCGGAAGTCGGTTGCCGGGCTTCTGTGCGTGAGAGTCGCGGCGCCGGCGCTGGCTGTCTTTGGCCGTCGACCGTGACGAACATGCCACGCTCGAGGTTGTGCGGGTGGACAGCGGCCTCGTCGAAATCAAGTACCGGTGCAAAACAGACATCGGTGCCTTCGAGCAGGGCGGTCCATTCATCGCGGGTCTTGCTCGCCACTCTTGCGGCCACCCGCGCCTTCAAGGCCGGCCAGTCCTGGCTCGCGTATTGGCGCAGCGGATCGATCTCATCCAGGCCCAGTCGCCGAAGTAATTCGGCGTAGAACTGCGGCTCGATCGCGCCCAGGCTGATCGCCTTGCCATCGGCACAGGCAAAAACTTCATAGAAGGGCGAGCTGTTGAGGAAGAAATTCTTGGCCGGGTCGTCCTTCCAATAGCCGATGCCGCGCATCTGGTGCACCAGCCCCGACAAGGCCGATACGCCGTCGATCATCGCCGCGTCGACCACCTGACCCAGACCCGAGCTGCGCGCTTCGTGGATTGCGCACATCAGCCCGAAGAGCAAAAACATCGCGCCGCCGCCCATATCGCCAACCAGCGTCGGCGGCAGCACCGGCAATTGACCCGGACGGCAGGCGGTCGAGAGCGCGCCGGTCAACGCCACATAGTTGATGTCATGTCCGGCCGCTTGCGCCAGCGGGCCGGTCTGGCCCCAACCGGTGATACGGCCGAAAACCAGTTTCGGGTTGCGGGCGGCCACGGCGGCGGGGCCGAATCCCAGGCGTTCCATCACGCCGGGGCGAAAGCCTTCGATCAAGGCGTCAGCCGATTCAAGCAGTTGCCAGACCAGCGCCTGGCCATCGGCTGACTTCAGGTTGACCGCGATCGAGCGCTTGCCGCGCTGCCCAGCCATCGCGACATTGCCGGGCCGGCAATCTGCCGCGCGGTCGATGACGATCACCTCGGCACCCATATCGGCCAGCAACATGCCGGCCATCGGGCCGGGGCCGATGCCGGCGAACTCGATCACGCGCAGTCCGGACAGCGGGCCGGGACCTGTTTTGCTTGGATTCATGGGGCTGTGGGTTCAGTTTTGATTGGACTCGATGCTCGCATGACTTGAAGGTGCCGGCTTCGTCCATATTGGGTAGGTCAGCAGCAGGCATGGTCCGTTTACGGTATGACGCCAGCAGGACAGTCCGCGACCATTGGTAGATTCTTATCAAGCTGGACGGGATGACCGGGCAGGTGCTGCCGCTCAATGGCGGAGCCATCACGGCCTGATCCGGCTATTTCCGGTCCATAGTCCGGATCGGGTAGGTCGAGTCAGTCGTTTTCTGCCACCCTCGGTCATCGGCCACTCACACAGGCAACAAGAATATTTCATGGATGCATTTATCTTCGATCATGTGCGCACCCCGCGCGGCAAGGGCAGGCCTGATGGCAGCCTGCATGAGGTCACGCCGGTCTGGCTGGCGAGCCGGCCGCTCGTCGCGCTGCGCGAACGCAACCACCTCGACAGCCGCGAAGTGCACGACGTCCTGATGGGCTGCGTTGGCCCGGTCGGCGAGCAGGGCGGCAACATCGCCCGCATGGCGGTGCTGAACGCTGACTACGACCAGACGGTGCCGGCGCTGCAACTCGAACGGGCTTGCGGCTCCGGCCTGGAAGCGGTCGCCTATGCCGCGGCCAAGGTGATGGCCGGCCAGGCCGACCTGACGATTGGAGGCGGCATCGAGATGATGTCGCGGGTGGCGATGGGTGCGGCCGGTGGCCCCTGGGCGCAGGATCCGCAGATCTCCGCCAAGACCGGTTTCATCATGCAGGGCATATCGGCCGATTTGCTGGCCAGCTTGCATGGTTTCAGCCGTAATGATCTCGATGCCTATGCAGCCGAGAGCCATCAGCGCGCGGCACAAAGCTGGGCCGAAGGCCGCTTCGATCGATCGGTGATCCCGGTGCAAGATTTCATCGGCCTGACCTTGCTGGCCAAGGACGAGACGATCCGGCCCGAGACCACCACCGGGACGCTGTCAGCCTTGAAGCCCGCCTTCACCGAGATGGGGCAAAAATATGGCTATGACGCGGTGGCGCTGCAGCGCTATCCGCAGCTGGAGCGGATCGATCACCAACACCATGCCGGCAATAGTTCGGGCATCGTCGACGGCGCAGCTGCAGTGCTGATCGGCAATGCCGACGCGGGCCGGCGTCTGGGCCTGAAGCCGCGCGCGCGCATCCGCTCGTTCGCGGCGATCGGCTCCGAGCCGACTTTGATGCTCGATGGGCCGGCAGCCTCGGCGATTCGTGCGCTCGGCCGCGCCGGCATGAAGGCGACTGACATCGACTTGTGGGAATTGAACGAAGCCTTCTCGGCCGTCGTGCTCTGCTTCATGGAGGCGCTGGACATTCCCCATCAGCGCATCAATGTCTGCGGCGGCGCCATCGCCATGGGCCATCCGCTGGGGGCCTCGGGCGCAATGATCCTGGGCACGGCCCTGGACGAGTTGGAACGCAGCGGCAAGCAGACGGCCTTGGTCAGTTTGTGCGTGGCCGCCGGCATGGGGTCGGCAATGGTGATCGAACGGATTTGAGCGCGGTATGGAAAAGAATGTGATGCAACAGGTTTTTCAATACAAGGTCGACGCTGAAGGTATCGCCACCTTCACGATCGACTATCCCGGCAAGTCGATGAACGTGATCGACCAGGCATTCATCGACGGCCTCAATGATTGCATCCGCCGTGCAGTGGCTGACGCCCAGGTCATCGGCGCCATCATCACCTCGGCCAAGGACGCCTTTGTCGCCGGCGCCGACCTGTTGACGATGGAAGCCAATCTTGACGCCGGTGCCGACGACAGCGTGGCGATTGCTTTCGAGAAATATGCCAGTCTTTCAGCCGTTTATCGCCGGCTGGAAACCTGCGGCAAGCCGATCGTCGCCGCCATCAATGGGGTGGCGATGGGCGGCGGCTTCGAGCTCTGCCTGGCCTGCCATCACCGCGTGATGTCGGATGCCAGCGGCGTGGTTGTCGGTTTGCCCGAGGTCCAGGTCGGCCTGCTGCCGGGCGCCGGAGGCACCCAGCGCTTGCCCCGTATGCTCGGCGTGCTGGCAGCATTGCCCTGGTTGCTCGAAGGCAAAACGGCAACTGCGGCCAAGGCGCTTGAGGCGGGTCTGGTCAACGCAGTCGCGGCGCCAGAGCGGCTCCTTGCCACTGCCCGGCAATGGCTGCTCGACCAACCTCATTCCACCCAGGCCTGGGATCAGAAGGGCTTCAAGATACCCGGTGGCAATCCGCTCGACCCCAGGGTGGCGCCCGGTTTTGTGGTCGGCAACACGATGATTGTTGCGGCGACTCAGGGCAATCTGCCAGCCCCTTTGGCAATCCAGAGCTGCGTCTACGAGGGCTGCCTGCTGCCGATCGACAAGGGCTTGCGCATCGAGAGCAAATACCTGCTGGCGGTAGCTACCTTGAGTCCGGTCTCGCGCAGCATGATCCGGACCCTGTTCATCAACAAGAGCCGGGCCGAGAAGGGTCTGCACCGCCCGGCCGCAATTGCCGCGTTCAAATGCAGCAAGCTCGGCATGGTCGGCGCCGGCATGATGGGCGGCGGGATTGCCCTGAATGCAGCGCAACGAGGTATCGACGTGGTGTTGATCGACCGCGACCAGGAAGCTGCAATGCGCGGCTACGGTTATGCCGAGAAGGCGCTGGCCAAGCAGGTGCAACGCGGCCGTCTGGCTCAGGACAAGATGGATGCGATCCTGAAGCGGATCACGCCGACGACCGACTACTTGTTGCTGCGCGATGCCGAACTGGTGGTCGAAGCGGTGTTCGAGGACCGCGCGGTAAAGGCCGAAGTCACACGCCGGCTTGACGCTGTGCTGTCGCCTGACTGCGTGCTGGCGACCAATACCTCGACCTTGCCGATCTCCTTGCTGGCCCAGGCCAGCATCCGGCCCGAGCGCTTCATCGGTCTGCATTTCTTCTCGCCGGCAGATCGCATGCCCTTGGTCGAGGTGATACGCGGCCAGCAGACCAGCGACCAGACCCTGGCGCGCGCGCTCGACTTCGTGGCGCAATTGAAGAAGACACCGATCGTCGTCAACGATGCCCGTGGCTTTTTCACCAGCCGCTTTATCGGGGCTTTCATCGATGACGCGATCAGCATGGTGGCCGAAGGCATCAGCCCGCCCTTGATCGACAACTGCGCCCGTCAGGCCGGCATGCCGGTCGGGCCGCTGGCCATCACCGACGAATTGTCGATCGAGTTGTCGGTCCATGCCGGACAAAGCCAGGCCAAGGAATTCGGCGCCGATTACCGGCCGGGCCGCTCGGTGCCGGTGCTGCAAAAGCTCTATGCGCTGGGACGCATGGGCAAGAAGGTCGGCCAGGGCTTTTACGATTACACCGACAGCGGCAAGCGCGTCTGGCCCGGCTTGGCCTTGCTTTTCCCACCGCGCGAGGCTCAGCCAGCGCCGCATGACCTAAAGCAACGCATCCTCTATGTCCAGGCGATCGAAGCGGCCAGGGCTTTTGCCGAAGGCGTGTTGCTGGCGCCGGCCGATGGGGATTTGGGCGCCATCCTGGGCGTCGGTTTTCCGGCCTATACCGGCGGGCCTTTTTGCTATATCGACGGCATTGGCCTGACGGCTTTTGTGAACGAGGCCGACCGCCTGGCCGACCTGTTCGGCGAGCACCTGCGGCCGAACGAATTGCTGCGTGAGATGGCGGCAAGCGGTCAGACCTTCTATGGCCCCAAGGCCGGTCCTGTACCGGTGCCTTAGCAATGAACCAGCAATTCGACTACATCGTCATCGGGGCCGGTTCGGCCGGCGGCTTGCTGGCCGCAAGGCTGAGTGAAGGTGGACAGCACAGCGTGCTGCTGCTCGAAGGTGGCGGCAGCCACAAGCGCTTGATGGTCTCGATGCCGGCAGGTTGGGGCACGATGACCTACAGCAAAACCCATTCCTGGGGGCATATGACCGAGCCGGAGCCATGGGCGGGCGGGCGGTCCATCCTGATGCCGCGCGGCAAGATGCTCGGCGGGTCGAGTTCAATCAACGGCATGCTTTATATCCGCGGCCACAGGCAAGACTATGCCGATTGGGTCGCCGCGGGTGCGCTGGGCTGGAGCTGGAACGAGTTGTTGCCCTATTTCGTCCGTACCGAAGACCAGCAGCGCATCCGCAACAAGTACCATGGCCAGGGCGGCCCCTTGCATGTCGCCGATCTGCCTTCGGTGCACCCGCTGACGCACCGGATGATCCTGGCCGGACAACAGGCCGGGCTTGAACGGGTCGACGACTTCAATGACGGAACGGCGCGCGGCATCGGCACCTTGCAGGTCAATGTGCGCGATGGCCGACGCTCATCGATTGCTGTCAACTCGATCGAGCCGGCCATGAAGCGCGGCAATCTGCGGGTGATCACCCAGGCGCTGGTTCACAAGATCAATTTCGAGGGCCGCCGCGCGACCGGCGTGACCTACCGGATTGGCGACGGACCGCTGCAGCAGGCGGGAGCCCACAACGAAGTGCTGCTCTGCGCCGGCGCAATCCAGTCGCCGCAGTTGCTGATGCTGTCGGGCCTGGGGCCGGCCGAGCATCTGCGCGAGCAGGGCATTGCGGTGCTGGCCGATTTGCCCGGGGTCGGCGCCAATTTGCAGGACCATTGCCTGGTGCCGATGTCATGGCGCTTGAGGCCGGGTGTTGCCAGCATGAACCAGGATTTCCGCGGCCTCGGCCTGCTGCGCTCGGTGCTGCGCTATGCCTTGCTGCGCCAGGGGCCGATGACGAGCCCGCCGTCCGAGCTCTGCGGCTATGCCCGCAGCGATCCGGCCCTGGCTTACAACGACATCCAGTTCTTCGGTCTGCCGGTGACTGGCGAGCCCACACTCAATAAAGGCAAGGCACCCAAGCCCGATGGTTTTGCAGGCATGACGCTCGGGCCTTGCCAAGTGCGTCCCTTTTCGCGTGGTTCGATCCAGTTGCGCGCGCCTGATGCCACAGTGCATCCGCTGATCCGGATGAACTATCTGCAGGATGAACGCGACCGCCGTGCGCTGCTCTGGGCCTTGCGCTTGATGCGACGGATTGCCGGACAGGCAGCGCTGGTTGACCAGGTCGAGTCAGAGTTCCGCCCCGGCCCGCAGGTCCAGACCGACCAGCAATGGCTCGATTGGCTGGCCCCGCATCTGACCACCGCTTATCACCCGGTCGGCAGCTGCCGGATCGGCCATGCCGACGACCCGATGGCGGTGGTAACGCCCGACTTGAAGCTGCGCCAAGTCGAGGGTTTGCGCGTCATCGATGCCTCGGTGATGCCGAACCTGATCTGCGGCAACACCAATGCCACTGCGGTAGCGATCGGTGACAAGGGCGCCGACCTGGTGCTGGGGCGAGCGGCGCTGGCGCCGATCGACGACTGATCTTGGACAGGATTTTTTTCGATGAATTTTGATTTTTCCGAAGACCAGAACCTGCTGCGCGACAGCTTGCGTAAATACCTCGGCAAGGAGTCGCCGCTGGGGCTGTCACGCGAATTGATAGACAAGCAGGGCAGCCATGCCCAAGCCATCTGGCGGGGTCTGACCGAACAAGGCGTGACTGCGCTGATGCTGCCTGACGATTGCGATGGCATAGGCCTGGGTGCGATGGAGCTCTGCGTTGCGGCCGAGGAAATTGGCCGCCAGCTCAGTCCGGTGCCCTTGGCCTCGACGCTTTATCTGGCCGCCCAGGCGGTGATGCTGGGCAGCAGCCAGGCGCAGCAGCAGCGCTGGTTGCCAGCGGTTGCTGCGGGGCAGATTGGGACTCTGGCCGCGCCACTCGACGGGGAAATAGATCATGACAGCTTGCCGCGCTTTGACGGCGGCAGCCTGAGCGGCCAGGCGCCGCTGGTGGCCGACGGCATGGTCGCACAATGGGCGGTGCTGCTGGCAACCGATGCCCAAGGCGAACTGCTGTTCGTCCACAGCGATCTGGCCAGCGGGGTTGAGCGGCGCTTGCTGGCGACCCTGGATCCGGCCAAACCATTTGCCCAATGGGCCATGGATGGCTGCCCGGCCGAGCGACTCGATGGCGGCTATGACGCGCTGGCACTGTTGCAGCGGGTGCGCGACCGCGCTGCCGTGCTGCTGGCTTTCGAACAGATCGGTGCGGCCGATGCCGCGCTGGAGATGGCCGCAGCCTATGCCCGCGAGCGCAAGGCATTCGGCCGCACGATCGGCTCCTACCAGGGCATCAAGCACAAGTTGGCCGACCGCTACACCGCCAACCAGATGGCCAGGGCGCATTGCTATTACGGTGCCTGGGCGCTGGCGGCGGATGTCGAGCAGCCGGGTGGCGCACCTGAACTGCCGGCAGCGGCGGCAGCAGCGCGGGTGGCGGCCAGCCAGGCCTTGACACTGATGGCGCAGGAGAACCTGCATGTCCATGGCGGCATGGGCTACACCTGGGAACTCGACTGCCATTTGTTCTATCGCCGCGCGCGCCAGCAAGCGGTCTTGCTCGGCAATGAGCATGTCTGGCGGGAACGACTGGCCGGCGAACTGGAGGCCAGGCTCGACGCGCCCGAAGCAACAGCGAGCTCACGCAGCCAAGCTGACTCGGAGGCGATGGACTTCGATGATTCAGCCGATGAAGCGCAATTCCGCGCCGAATGTCGCAGCTGGCTGACGGCCAACGCCTTGCTCAAAACCCGGCCCGATGACAGTTTCGGCCCGAACTTGAGCCCCGCCTTGCGACTGCAAGCGGCCAGGCAATGGCAGGCGACCAAAGCCGATGCCGGCTTTGGTGCCATCACCTGGCCCCAAGCCCTGGGCGGACGCGGCGGCACGCCGATGCAGGAGCTGATCTGGCGCCAGGAGGAGGGCCGTTTCAACTTGCCGACCGGTTTTTTCAATGTCAGCCTGGGCATGGTGATTCCTTCGGTGATGGCCCATTCAAGTCCCGAGGTCTGCGCCACCCATATCGCGCCGGCGCTGCGCGGCGAGAACCTCTGGTGTCAGTTGCTGTCCGAACCGGGTGCTGGTTCGGACCTCGGCATGGTGCGAACCAAGGCTGTCCGCTGCAGCGATGGGCGTGAGGGCTGGCTGATCAATGGACAAAAGGTCTGGACCTCGCTGGCCCAGTTCGCCGAGTTCGGTCTGGTGCTGACCCGGACCAACCCCGATGTGCCGAAGTTCGAGGGGCTGACGACTTTTTTCATCGACATGAAAAGCCCAGGCGTCAGCGTGCGGCCAATCCGTCAAGCGGGCGGCGAATCGGAATTCAATGAAGTATTTTTCGAGGATGTCTTCGTTCCCGATGGACAGCGGGTTGGCGCCATCGGCGCGGGTTGGAAGGTCACGCTGACCGGTTTGATGAGCGAGCGCCTAGCGATCGGTGGTGTGATGCCGGCCGAACTCTGGCGCAATGCGGCGCAGATGTTGCGCGAGGCCCGGCTGTTCGGCGCCAGCGCGCTGCAAGACGGCCGCATGCGCGAACGGATGGCCAATCTCTACCTCGACGCCCAGGCACTGTGGTTGTTGCAATGCCGGGCGCTGACCGCCTTGAGCAAGGGCCGCGAGCCGGGTCCGGAAATGAGCGGCGCCAAGAACGTCGCCGCCGCCACCTTGCAGTCATTCAGTTACTTCGCCATCGATCTGCAGGGCCAGCGCGGTGTGCTGGCAGCGAGTGAGCTGGGCGAGGGCTTTGCCCTGGTCGAGCGGCTCTGGTTCGGAGCGGCCGGCATGCGCATCGCCGGCGGCACCGACGAGATCATCCGCAACAGCATCGGCGAGCGCGTGCTGGGCCTGGCGCCCGAGCCGCGCAGCGACAAGGGCGTGCCGTTCAATCAGTTGTCCAGGTGACATGCAGGCAACCCGATCATCACCCGCAAGAAGCCGCAATCCCAAGGAATCTTCAGGCATGTCAATCCGTCGCTGGCTGCTGGCCCTTCTGGCCCTTGCCCTGGCATTGCCGGCAGTTCGGGCAGAGCAAAACGACCCCCGCGCGCAGTCTGAGGCGCTGATCCGCGAACAGTTGGCTCACCATGTCGGCACCCTGGCCTACCTCTGGGGCTATCCGATCGTCGACATGTCGCGCCAGATGCACAACGAGACGCACCGGGTCATGGCCGACCAGCCTGCCTATGCGCCGTTGAATCATTTCCACCGCTATGAGGGGCTGATGACGCCGGAGACCGTCGGCAATCTGCGCGCGCCTAACAGCGACACCTTGTATTTCGGTGGCTGGTTCGATCTCGCGAACGAGCCTGTCATCGTGCGGGCGCCCGATACTGCCGGGCGCTATTACACGCTGGCCATTACCGATTTCTTCAACGAGGTCACCCATCTGGGCCGCCGCACCACCGGCACCGCCGAACAGTATTTCGCGCTGGTCGGCCCCGGGTTTTCCGGCACCTTGCCAGCCGGGGTGAAACCGGTACCGATGGCGACCCAGCAGGTCTGGATTCTCGGCCGCCTGCTGGTCGGCGGTGCTGCCGACTTTCCCGCTGCCTTGGCACTGGTGCGAGGCTTCTGGGCGGCGCCGCTGTCGCAATTCAGTCCCGGCATGCCACCCTCGGCAATGCCGCCGCAACAGTCGGCCGCGCCGCTCGATCCGATCGGCGGGCTGGAATTCTTCAGCCTGCTTGACCGCTGGCTGAAACGCAACGCGGCGCGGCCCGACGAGGCGGCCTTGCTGGGTTTGTTCAAGCAGATCGGTATCGGAGCAGGCCCCGACTTCAACCCGCAGGGCCTCGACGAGGCGAGCCGTCGCGGTCTGTTGCAGGCGATCAAGGATGGCCAGGCCATGCTGCGCGCCAGTTCGCAGCGCAAATTGCCCGATGTCCGCAATGGCTGGATCTTCCCGCTCGGCCTGGCGGACTACGGTCATGACTACCTGATGCGCGCCGGCGTCGCCTATGGCGGCTATGCCAACCGGCCCGAAGAAAGCACTTACGCTGCCAAGACGGTCGACGACGCCGGGCAGTTGATGAGCGGCGCCAAGCGTTATGTCCTGCATCTGTTGCCGGATGAGCTGCCACCTGCAGGCGCATTCTGGTCGCTGAGCGCCTATGACCTGCAGCGCTTTACCCTGATCGAAAACCCGCTGCGGCGCTACAGCATCGGCGACCGCAGCCCCGGGCTCCAATGGAACAAGGACGGCTCGCTCGATCTCTTCATCCAGCAGACCGAGCCGCCCGAAGGGCGCAGCAACTGGCTGCCGGTCGGCACAGAGCCGTTTTCCCTGGTGCTGCGGATCTATGAGCCGGCGCGGTCGGTGTTCGATGGCAGCTACAAGCTGGCGCCGCTGCGCGAACGACCTTGAGCACCGGAGATCGCCTGGTCCGTTCGCCGCTTGCGCTGCCGTGCAAGCTCGATCGAGCCGCGATCCAGCGTCGCGGCCTTGCCTGATTTCAATCTAGTCCGTTTGGCAGATTTACCTCGACATCGGCCATGCCACATTGCGCTGCAACCTGAGAACTCCTTGATGATCACGGCGCACGACGATTTCATTCTTCATCAGACCGCTGGGCTGCTAGCGCAAGCGTTCCGGGCTCAGCTTTGTTCCCGGTCCAGTGCGATGAGGGCGCCCTTGTGAGCAGCCAGACCTGCAGCCCGTCGTTCAGCGACGATTTGCCGACCCTGTCGCTGTGCCTGCAGCGATGGCTGGTCAAACATTGGCGCAGCAGCGCCAGGCTGCTGAATCTGCAGCGCAGTGCGGGCGGTTACTCGAACATCACCTTGCTGGCCGAACTGCAGACCGATGAAGGTACCCAGGGTATCGTCATTCGCATCCAGCCCGAAGGCGCCTCGGTCTTTCCGGACTGCGATGTGCAGACCCAATACCGCACGCTGACCCTGTTGCAGGGCTCCGGCCTGCCTGTACCCGCGCTGCTGGGCCTGGAGCTCGACAGCAGCGTGATCGGCGCGCCATTCTTCCTCATGGCCCGCATCGAGGGCAGGGTGCCCAACGAGAATCCGCCTTATCACCTGGAAGGCTGGTTCCATGATCTGGCGCCGCAACCAATGCGTCAGCATTGGTTCGCCGGCGTCGATGGTTTCGCCGCGCTGGCAAAACTGGACTGGCGCGCGCTAGGCTTTTCCTTCCTCTTGCCCCAACAGGGCCAAAGCCCCTTGGTGCAGCTACTTGACTATTACGAGCGCATGCTGGGTTGGAGCGAAAGCCTGTCCGGCCGCAGCTATCCCTTGCTTTGGCGGGCCATGGATTGGCTGCAACTGCATCAGCCGCAAGATGAGCCGATGGCGCTGAGCTGGGGTGATGCCAAGCTCGGCAACTGTGTCTTCGATAGCGATGGGCGACTGGTCGGGATGCTCGACTGGGAGCGCCCGGCCTTGGCCAATCCGGTCGATGACCTGGCTTGGTGGTTGATGCTGGACGAATCGATGTGCACCGGCTATGGACTGCCCAGGCTGGCGGGTCTGCCTGAGAAGGCCGAAACCATTGCCCGCTGGGAACAGGTCAGCGGCTGCAGCGCGACCGACCTGCCTTATTACGAGTTGCTGGCTGCCTGGCGCTTTGCCATCGTGATGAGCCGCATCGGTGACATCTTCACAAAACGGGGCTGGGTCGCGCCAGACGCAAGGATGGATGAGCGCAATGGTGGCAGCCGGCTGCTCGAGTTGCACGCCGAACGACTGAATTTTTAGGATCAAGACCATGACTGCAAGCATCGGCCCGCTTGTCAATGCGGATGAATTCTTCAATCACCAGATCGTCGAGACCCATGCCAGCGTGCTGCAAAGTGACCCCAACTGGGCCGAAAAAGTCTGCGGCATGGTGGCGGCGCGAGACGGCAGCCTGTCGATTGGTTTGGGCTTCGGCAAATATGTCAATCGCAATGTCGTCGACGCTTATGGCGGCGTGTCGCGCGGCGTCGAGCAATGGACGGTCCGCGCCAGCCGCGCGCTCGACAGCGCAGTCAACAACATCGATGTCGGCCCGCTGCGCTATGAGGTGATCGAGCCCTTGCGGCAGGTGCGGGTCAGGCTGGAGGCGACCGAACAGCAACCGATTGCCTTCGACCTGCTGCTCGACGGCTTGCTGCCCTGCATGCTCGAGGACCGGGAGGACCGGCGCACGCTGACCGGCTATCGCCACAGCGCCAATCAGATTCGTTATCACCAGACCGGTGTGGCGAGCGGCTGGATCGAACTGCAGGGCCAGCGCCACCAGGTCACGCCCGAAGACTGGGTGATGACGCGCGACCATTCCTGGGGCTTGCGGCCTGGGGTCGGCGCGCCATTGACCGATCTGCAAGCTGACCCGGTCGACGCCGTCGCACCGCGAATTCTGGCGATCTGGAACCCCTTGCTGTTCCGCAACCCGGACGGCAGCCATTACGGATTCCACCAGTATTACCTGCTCTATGCGGGCGAGGGCTGGCAGCATGAAAAAGTGCAGGGCGGTTTCGAATACCCGGACGGGCGCCGTGAAGGCCTGCGCCGGATCTTGCCGAGGCTGCAATTCAACCCCGACAACCAGCGCCTGCTGGGCGGCGAGGTCGAGCTGACGATGATGGATGGCAGCCAACGTTTGTTGCATTTGCAGGTGCAAGGTGATACCGGTTTTCATCTCGGCGCTGGCCTCTACCATGGGCTTGATGGGCGCTTTCATGGTCAATGGCGCGGGCCGCTGCTGGTCGAAGGCGAATATTGCGCCGACTGCTCGAGCCCCGCTGCCGTAGCACGCCTGAACCAGTTCCGCGATGCCCTGGTCAAGGTCTTCGACCCGCTGACCGGTGCCACCGGTTGGGGCAATTGCCAGACCTGGAACCATGGTCAATGAACCGCCAGCTTCACCTGTTTCCCACCCATCCTTATCAACCGGAATTTGCATGAATCAAACCCCGATCGAGGCGACCAGTTGGCGCGCTCATTGCACCTTGTTGATGCTGACCTTCGTCTACGCGATGAGCTTGATCGACCGCCAGATCATGGGGGTTTTGATCGAACCCGTGAAGCAGGAATTCCAGGTTTCCGACACCGCGATGGGCTTGCTCAGCGGCCTGGCTTTTGCCGTGTTTTATTCGACCCTGGCGGTGCCGATGGGCCGCATCGCCGACCGGGGCAACCGGCGCAATATGGTCGCCTGGTGTTGTGCCGCCTGGAGCGTGATGACGGCAATGTGCGGCCTGGCCGGCAGTTACTGGCAACTGGCCGCCGCAAGGGTCGGCGTGGCGGTCGGCGAATCGGGCGGTACCGCGCCTTCGCTGTCGATGATTGCAGACCATTACCCGCCGACACAGCGCAGCCGCGCCATGAGTGTGTTCATGCTCGGGCCCCATTTCGGCACTTTGGTCGGCCTGGGTCTGGGCGCCTGGATCGCCTACAAATATGGCTGGCGCAGTGCCTTTCTCTGGATGGCCGTTCCCGGTCTGATTGCCGCGCTGCTGTTGCGCCTGGCCGGCATCGAACCGCTGCGCGGGCGATTCAACAGCCAGGGCGAGGCCGCGACCGCCAGCGCCGGAGAAGGCGAGAGCCTCAAAACCGTGCTGCAGGAAATCTGGGCCTCGCCAGCTTTCATGCGCATCACCCTGGCCGGCATGCTGATCGGTTTTGCCGGCTATGGCATCGGTATCTGGAGCACCGCATTCCTGGTGCGCAGCCATGGCCTGAGCTTGAAAGACGCGGGCATCCTGGTTGGCCTGTTCAGCGGACTGGCCTCGATCGTCGGCGCCCTGTTCAGCGGCTGGCTTTGCGACCGTCTGGCACAGCGCGATACCCGCTGGCAACTCGGCGTGCCCATCCTCGGCCTGTGCATCGCCTTGCCTTGCGGCGTGATGTATCTGCAGTACCCAGCCGGACAATTCTGGCAACTCGGCCCACTCAATGTTCCGCATGCGATGGCGTTCAGCCTGTTGTTCTCGTTTTTCGGCGTTTGGTGGACCGCACCAAGCTTTGCCGCACTGACGCAACTGGTCTCCTCGCACCGTCGCACCACCGCGCTGGCGCTCTACAACCTCGGCCTGACGATGATCGGCGGCGGACTCGGCCCCTTGACCGTCGGTATGTTGAGCGACGCGCTGACCCCACGCTTTGGTGCCGAAGCCCTGCGCTGGTCGCTGATGGCCGTGATGTTCACATTCGCCCTGGCTGCGATGTCCTTTGCCTGGGCGCTGAAAAGTTATGCCAAGGCGGTGGCCACGCCACGCTAGTTGATTTTTGTACTACCCGGCTTGGCGTTGGCAAGATGGGTGCTCTGCTGCGTTCATGTCATCCACCGCCGGCCTGCGGCCGCCGTCTCCTTCTTTACTTCACTCCGCAGAACACCCATCCTGCCAGTTGCAGCGATGACCGTGATGACGGCCGTGTTTCGGGGCAAACCCGATCGATCCGCACAGAGCAAGCGGTGAGCGGCGCAGCGAAGTAAAGGGGGAGAGCCGGGCGCAGACCGGCTCAGCGGACATGAGCGAAGTCGCTCGCCGCTTGCTCTGCAGACTAGCCACCGCATCAAACGGCATGGCACAGGACAGGGAACTGAGCTCTACCCATGCAGGATTGGTGCCTTCCTACCTGGGTACAGTGTCGCCAAGAGATGTGGAACTCTGGATTCCCTTGACGCGTGAGCGCTTTTTCAGCCAGAACTCGGCGTTCTGCGAAAGTAGCGAAAAAGGGGCTGGAATGCCCAGTTTCTCGGCTGCATTGAATGCCCAGTTGGGGTTGTGCAGCATTTCTCGCCCGATCGCTACAAGATCGGCAGAGCCTTCGGCAAGGATCTCTTCGGCCTGACGCGCATGGATGATCATCCCGACTGCCATCGTCATGACGCCGGCGCCCGCACGGATGCGCTTGGCATAGGGAACCTGATAGCCGTAGGCGATTGGTGCCGCTCCCGTCACCTGGTCAGCAATACCTCCAGAACTGCAGTCGAAAACATCGACGCCATGGGTCTTCAGCAAGGCAGCAAGGACAACGCTGTTTTCGATTGTCCAGCCCATGTCATCGACTGCTGACAGTCGAAAGAACAGCGGTTTGTTCGCGGGCCACGACTCGCGCACCCTGCGGACTAGGTCAACCGCGAAGCGCATACGGTTATCGAGCGATCCACCATAACCATCAGTACGCTGGTTGGCGACTGGCGAAAGAAATTGGTGGATCAGATAACCATGCGCAGCCTGAATCTCAAGGACATCGAAACCGGCTGCATCTGCCCTGGCTGCAGCGGCTCCCCAGGCCTCGATTTGCGCCTTGATGTCAGCGGCACTCATAGCGACAGGCACTTCACATTGCGGAGAATGGGCGACGGCGCTCGGCCCGATCAGGGTCCAAACCTGATCCTGCTCGACTCCCAGGCAGGTAGCCAAGGGCTGGTTGCCTTCCCAAGGCAAAGACCGCCGTGCCTTGCGACCCGAATGCGCGATCTGTATGCCTGCCGCCGCGCCGCCAGCTTGGATAACCCGTGCAATGCGGGCCAGCGGTACGACAAACGCATCGCTCCAGAGCCCAAGGTCCTTGGTGGTGGAACAACCGCAAGGATCAACTTTGGTCGCCTCGACAAACACCAGTCCGGCGCCGCCAGTCGCGAACCGGCCGTAGTGCACCAGATGTTCATCGCTTGGCAAGCCTGCCGAGGCAAGGTAAGTCAGCATCGGCGACACCACCACCCGATTGCGCAACAGCAGGCCGCGCAGCGACAACGGGCAAAACAGCAAAGTCTCCACCGCCGGCAATTCCTGAATTTCTGAAGTCTGTGGCACGCTCAGTCGGCCACCCGCTTCTTCGCGAGTCTTTCGTCGAGTTTGAAGATGCGCACGGTGGTGTCGCGCAAGATTTTCTTCAGTGACTCAGGTTTGAAATTATGTATATCCAGTTCGGACATCGCGCGCTCGGGGTCGATGACCGGCCAGTCTGACCCGAAAATGACTTTGTCCTGGCCGAAAGTGTTGGCGTAGTGAACGATTTCGGCCGGCCAATGCTTGGGCGCGTACGCATCAAGGCCGATGTAGATGTTGGGGTGTTTCCAGGCCATTGCGATCATTTCGTTGTGCCAAGGCCAGCCGACATGAATACCGATGATGGTGAGTTCGGGAAAGTCGATCGCCACCTGGTCAAGCGTGATCGGTTGTCCGACCGTGGGCAGACGGCGATCCTTGTTGTAGACCAGGCAATTGCCCACCTGCATCATGATTGAAATATCGAGTTCGCAGCATTTGGCGTAATACGGGTAGTACTTGGCATGGTTGGGTGCCAAGCCAAACCAGTGTGGATAAAGGTGCGCGCCCACGAATCCGTATTCCTTGACCGCTTTTTCAAGTTCGCGAAGTCCTGCCATTCCGCGCGTTGGATCCACGCCAGCCAGACCCGAGAAGCGGTCGGGGTACTTATTGCAGATGTCGTAAACGACTTCATAGGGGGTTTCGGTCGAATAACGGACACGCATATCGCCGTTCCGATTGGCGATCAGGAATGACCGCTCGATGCCTGCCCGATCCATCTTTTTGATGTAGTCTGGAATCGACACCCCACGCAGGTCGTCAGGGTTCAATCGGGTCTTCACCCGGAAGTTGTCGTCGGTCGTGATTTCGCCGCGCTCGAATGATTCGGGTGTGAACACATGCACCACCGTGTCTATGGCACCGTAGCCGTACTTCGACATCTTTCTTTCTCCTTGAATGAGAGTTTCGTGACCGGAAAAAACCGGATGGGTGGATCAAGCCAACTGAGCCGAGCCCCCGTCGGCGATCGACCGATTCGCGAATCGCGAAATCAGGATGCGGAGCATCTCGCTGGTACCGTCGCCGATCTGGAACAGCTTGACTTCCCGAAACATGCGTTCGAGTGGATGATCGACGGTATAGCCGTGGCCACCCATGATCTGGATCGCTTCGGAAGTCGCTTCGAGACATATGTCGGACGCGAAATGCTTGGCCATCGAAGCAGCCGCAGGCGCCTGCGCGTCGCCGCGGTCGGCGATCACGGCCGCACGGTAGGACAGTTGGCGCGCAGCTTCGATCTTCGTGATGATGTCGGCCACCTTGAAGCGCACACCCTGGAACGACGACACCGCCTGCCCGAACTGGATCCGTTCCTGGGCATAGCGCAGGGCATAGTCCATCGCCCACTGCGACACGCCGACACAGCGAGCGCCATAGACCGCACGGATCTTTGCGAAATCGTTCTGAAGATATTTGAAGCCCGCACCTTCCTCACCCAGAAGGTTGGCCGCAGGTATCCGGCAGTTGTCGAAAACGACCTCCCAGATTGGGTTGGCTGAATGCCCCATGGTGCGAAATCGTTGTCCGATGACCAGGCCCGGTGTGCCTTTGTCGACCAGAAAAATGGAAATGCCTTCGCCGCGCATGGCGGATTTATCCGTACGAGCGAACACCACCATCACGTCTGCGCGGTGGGCGTTGGTGATGAAGAATTTGGTCCCGTTGATGACATAGTCATCGCCGTCACGCGCCGCAAAAGTCTGGATCGATGCGGCATCGGAGCCACCGGCAGGCTCGGTCAGTGCAAATGCCGTCACCAGTTCACCACGGCAAATGGCCGGCAAGATACGCTGCTTTTGTTCGTTGGTTCCCGCCACAATAATCGGACCCGTTGCCAGCGTCATGCAGTAGCTCGCCGCCGAAAACCAGGCGCCTGAGATTTCCTCGAGGATGACGGCAGAAGTCAGCGTATCGAAGCCTTGGCCGCCATAAGCTTGGGGAATATCCAAGCCCAGGAAGCCAAGTTGCCCCATCTGTATCAGAACATCGGCCGGAAAATCCGCACCTGACTGTTCGATTTGCATGGCGCGTGGCGCCAGCACCTTTCGCCCGAAATTGCGGGCAGCTTGCTTCAGGTCACGTTGGTCTTCAGTCAATTCGTACATTGCAACTCCTATTTGCCCGTTTCACCAGCAATCCAGAACAACGAACGCTTTCGCACCGCGCGTATTGCCAGATTGAAAACCACACCCATCAGCGCCAGCACCAGCAAAATCGCGAACACGCTAGACATGCTCATCTGAAACTGCGCCTGCAGCAGCAGCACGCCCAAGCCCTCTTCCGCGCCGACAAACTCACCGACGATTGCGCCCAGCAGTGAGACCACGACGGCCAGTTCCACCCCGGTCAAAATGCTCGGCAGAGCGGCCGGAATCAGCAGATGGAGATGGGTCTTTAGGCGCGATGCGCGAATTGCGGCAAACAATTCAAGTTGTTCACGGCTGACGCCACGGATCCCCGAAATAGTGTTGACCAGCACCGGGAAAAAACACAGCAAGCCCACAACGATCACTTTGGAGGTGATACCGAAACCGAACCAGATCACCAAAAGCGGTGCGATCGCAACTTTAGGCATGCATTGCAAGGCCACGATATAGGGGTAGAGGCTGCGCATCAGCAGCTTCGATTCGGTCAGCACAATGCCAAAGACGAAACCAAGCAACCCGCCGATCAGCAAGCCGGTTGCAGCTTCCTGCAAGGTCACAAGCCCATGCTTCATGTACAGGCCAATGGTTGCTGGATCGCCAAACACTGCGGCCACTTTCGAGAACTGCGGCAGGATCGTCGGGCGGATACCCAGCAGCAAAGGCAAGTATTCCCATGCAAGCAAGAGCAAGACCAGCATGACCAAGGGAGCCAAGATGTTTTCCAACCGGATGCGGCGGTTCGCGCCGTTGACGTCGGCAGGAGAGAGGGGCTTGCCAGCTAATTTCATCACAAGTTCCTTGAAGTCAGCCTTCTTGGGTCAGTCGAGATTGGCTTTGGTGAAGTAGTGACGAATTCGCGCCGCAGTTGCACCGAAGGCAGCCGAGCCCATGATGTCGGGCGAGCGTTGGGCTTCGAAAGGAATGGCTACGTCGTCGACGATGCGCCCGGGCCGCTCGCTCATGACGATCACGCGCGTTGACATGAAGACGGCCTCCTGAATGCTGTGCGTCACCATCACCACCGTCTTGCCGGTGCTCAACCACAGGCCGTTGAAAAACACGTTCATGTTTTCACGCGTCAGCGAATCGAGCGCTCCGAAAGGTTCGTCCATCAGCAGGCAAGCAGGATCTTGGATCAGTGCGCGACAAATCGACGCGCGCTGTTGCATGCCGCCCGAAAGTTCGTGCGGATAGCGGTCGCCAAAGCTGCCCAGGCCCACCAGGTCGAGCAACTCGTCGGCCCGGTCAATGTCCTGGGCTGACAATTTCTTGCGCACGACGATCGGCAGCAACACGTTCTCCCGGGTCGTCTTCCAGGGCAGCAGGACCGAATTCTGAAAGACGAAACCCACATCGGCACGTGGGCTCGTAACCGGCGTGCCGCGGATCAAGATTTCTCCATTTGACGCAGGAATCAAGCCACCGATCATCTTGAGCAGCGTGGTTTTGCCGCAGCCGCTAGGGCCTACGATGGAGACGAAAGCCCCTTCACCAATTCGCGCGGTCGTTTCGCCCAGGGCATGCACGAAGCCGGAGTCGGTGTCGTAATGCTTGGAGGCGTTTCGGATGTCGATGATGTCCGGAATCAAAGCCGTTCCTTTTTGATTTGATCTACACAAAGCCGATGGCGTCAACCGCCACCGCGCGGTGTGAAGTCACGATGACGGGGTTGCATTCAAATTCGCGGATGTCACCACGCATTGCCCAGCCTGCGCGGGCAATGTCTGCGATGGTTCGTACGAGTGCGTCGACTGCATAGGCCGGCTGTCCGCGAGCACCATTCAGCGGGCCCCAAAGACCCAGACGTGGCAGTTCCGAACGGATATAGGCGTCGCTGAACGGCGGCACCAAGGTGATGGCGTCGCTGACGAAGTTGGTCCAGACGCCGCCCGAGCCCACAGTCAGGCGCATACCAAAAGTCTCATCATGCAGGCAGCCGACGATCACCTCAAGGCCGGACTCGATCTGCTCGGCCACCAGCACCTCGGTTGCATGCAGGCTCTCGGACATGAGCAGCCAGGCCTGCAACAACTCATGAGCAGAAGCGATATTGACCACCACGCCGCCCACATCGCTCTTGTGCGCGACCACGGGCTCGACCAATTTCATCACACAGGGGTATGTCACTTGTGCGCCGATTTCGACCACGGCAGCGGCAGAGCGAGCGTACCAACGGCGCGGGCAGGGTACATTGAAATGCTCCAGCCATTCCATACTTTGACGCTCAGGGAGAACCCAGCGGCCATCCTGTCCCAGGACCAAGCCGCCTGTCAGGTTCGGGCCGCCGGGTGGAGGTTGGTCTGTCTGCGCCGGCGAGGCTACAAAGGCCTCTGCTGTATGCGGCGAGTCAGCTTGCGTCGCGTCCAAATAGCGTTTGAGCGGCCTTAGAAAGCGCGCGGGATCCTGGTAGACGGTCAAGCCGGCATCGCTGCCGCGCCGTCGCACATCGTCGCTGACGCCAAGCCAGCACAAAACGATCTTCTTGTCGGTTCGCCGCTGCACATCGGTCATGACGTCAATCACTTCCGTCGACTGTTCCAGCGTGCCCTTGCCACTGAGCAGGAACAGCAGTACGCCAGTTTCCGGGTCATTCAACAGGAATTCAAGACTCTCTCTGAGGATGGAGATGTCGTTGACCACCTGGGCTGTCAAGTCGACCGGATTGCGGACCCGACCGTAAGACGGCACGATGGTCGACAGGCTGGTTTCGGTCGCCAACGAAAGATTGCTCATCTCGATGCCCAAATCAGCGCACAGGTCGGCAACGTAGACTCCCGCACCGCCCGAGGTCGTGGCAGCAGTAATCTTGGGTCGAATGCGGCCCAGCGAGAACACGCGAGCGAAATCGTTGAGTTCCTCGAGCGTCCTGGCGCGGATCACGCCATAGCGGTCGAACGCCGCCTGGTAGGCCGAGTCGTCGGATGAGAGTTGACCGGTATGCGATGACACGGCGTCACGGCCAGCAGCAGAAGTACCGACCTTGATCAGTACCAGCGGCTTGCCAACTGCACGCAGCCGGGCAGCCGCGCGGCAAAAACCCGGGCCATCCTGCAATGCTTCGATGTAGCCAATCACGACATCGGTGCGATCATCGTCGGCAAGATATTCGAGAAAATCGGCAAAGCCCAGATCGGCTTCGTTGCCGGTCGTGACAAGATGTGAAAACCGAGTGCCCGCTATCAGTGCATCGGCCCAGATATTGGTGGCCACGCCACCACTCTGGCTCAGCAGCGCGACGCGCCCTGGAGGGGTGACCGGGAAGGTCAGAAACGCGTTGGCGAATGTCAATGAGCGCCCGGTTGCAAATGAAATCTGGCCTACGCAGTTGGGGCCCAGGATGGCAATGCTGTTCTGCCGCGCATAACTGGTCAACCAGTTTTGCAGCGCGAGGCCTTGTTCGCCCGATTCAGTGAACCCTGCACTGAAGATAACGGCGCCCTTCAGCCCCTTGGCCTTTAACTCGGGCAGCAGGGTGCGAATTTTTTCGGCCGCGACGCAAAAAATTGCAACGTCAACCTGCTCCGGCAGGTCCTTGACCTCGGCGAAGCAAGGTATGCCCTGGACCAGGTCGCGCTTGGGGTTGATTCCATAGACCCGACCGGAGTAACCGTATTTCTTTAAAAGAAAAATCGGCACCCCACCGATCCGGGTCGGGTCGTCAGACGCGCCCACGATAACCACGGACTCGAAATCAAACAACACGCCCGGATTGTTCCGGCTTTTTTCGAGCACCTGCGCTTCGTTCATCGATCGCCCCGTGTATGTTGTGCCATGTTCTTACCGCCTGTTCAAACCAGGCAGGCGTAGTTCTTGCGAATCACGGTTTCGGCATCGGCTGCCATCTGATGCACGATCTGCGCAGCGGGGCGTCGGCCGTTCAACATACCCGCCACCTGGCCGCAGGGACTGCTGACGACGTCGAGTCGCCCGGCCGCCCGTGCCGCATCCAGGAAATCTTCCATCAACACCTTTTGATGCGGCATCTGCAGCGGCTCGAGTCCCGACCTTTCCCATACCTTGTGGATTTCGGTCTGATAGACGCGAGACGTTTTGCCGGTGAAGGTTCGGCTCGATATGAAATCCTCCGAACGCCCCTTGTCCATCTGTTCACGGTGAATCGGATGCACATTGGCTTCTTCAGCAAACAGGAAAACCGTGCCGCACCAGACGGCTTGCGCGCCCAGCGCCAGGGCTGCGGCCATGCCCCGGCCGTCTGCGATGCCACCGGCTGCAACGACCGGGATGGCGCCCGACACATCGACCACTTGAGGTAACAGCGGGAACGTCGGAACCACGCCCACATGACCTCCGGCCTCGGAGCCCTGCGCGATCAGGAAATCAACGCCCGCAGCCACCTGACGTCGCGCATTGCCCAAGCTGCCGGCCAGTCCGGCGACGAGGGTGCCTGCGGCGCGGGCACGAGCCATCAGCTTGGCCGGATCGCCCAACGCAATCACGAACACCGGGACCTTTTCTTCGAAGATGATTTGTGTCTGAGCATCGGTCATCTCCTCGGTCAGGCTGTATTCCTTGTCAATAACCGACGGCTTGATGCCCTGCGATTCGAATATTCCCTGGACCAATTTCCAATGATCGGGAAAGTTCTTGCGAATATCAGCCCGGATCTCCTCGCGGGTTCCTTCGCGCATGGAAAGCTTCTGGGGAATGATCAGGTCCACACCAAATGGCTTGTCAGTGAGCCTGCGTATCGTGCGAATAGCCTGCAAGAGTTCGTCGGGTTCAAGTCCGGTGGCACCCAAGCAGCCAAGGCCGCCCGCGTTCGATACCGCAGCGACCAACTCCGGCGTTGTCACCACTCCTTTGTAAATACCCATTCCGGCCTGAAGAATGGGCAACTGGATTCCCAGCAGATCACAGATGGGCGTATGCAGCATGTCGGTGCCTTTCCCTTACTTGGTCCAGTTCCTGGCCTTGTCGGCCACGGCTTTGGGGTCGAACCGGTTGAAGTCGGACACGAACTGGTTGGTGTAGATGCCGTCGAGCTTGTCGAGCTTCTTGTCGATAATTCCGCCTTCAAGTGCGAACTCGTTCCAGGCGGCGATGCTCGCCGGCTCGTAGTAACCCCAGCCTTTGCCTGCATCGTCCGGCGGCAGCAGCAACTCCATGCGCTTGACCAGCACGGTCACGTCGTTCTTGAGCTGTTCAGCCTCAGGCATGCCGGCGATCCGGCTGGCCGGAAATTCTTGCCACATCATGCGCACGCAGGCTTCCGGGTTGTCTCTTGCAAAGGCGGTCGCCTTTGCTACGGCACGGCCGAAACCACGGACGACGTTGGGCTCTTTGTCGACCATCTCGCGTCGCACCACGAACTGGGTGGAAAACAGGTTGTCCTGGCCTTCGCCGTAGATATAGCGCATCTTCGCGCCCAGCGATTCGATCTGGGCATACAGGGAATCGAACAACACCAAGCCGTCGGCATGACCGCTACGCAATGCCTGCAAAGCCTGGGCGCCGACACCGACCGACAGGTAGGTGATTTCCTTCTTGCCGTCGATATTTACTTTGGCCAGCAGGCCGTTGGTGAGCATGATGTTGCCGCTCGCGAGCGTGGCGGCCCCCAACCGCTTACCACGCAGATCCGCCAATGTCTTGATCGGGCTGTCGGCCAGCACTGCGACGCTACCCGTGGGCTTTCGAATGTAGTTGTAAACCAGCACGATCGGATCACCCTGTGAATACGACTTGAAGACCGGTTCGGGTGTCGCGGCGCCGATGTCAAGGCGGCCTGACGAAACGGTCTGTACGACTGTGGTGCTGCCCGCAATATTGTTGATCTTGACGTCAAGGCCTTCGGCCTCGAAATAGCCAAGCCGCGTCGCAGTCGGGAACATGCAGTAGCCCGAATTGATGGCGTTGACAGGCAGACCGAAACGAATTTCGCGCTTCTTCGGTTGTGCCGCAGCTCCGCCGCTGACCACAACAATGACCGCAGCGATGGTGAAAGCCGTGATGGGGCGGTAAAGCGCCTTGAGGGCGATGGACATGGCAGCTCCTTTGTTGGATTGAGTCGGTCGGAAATGGCAGAAATTCATGTGCGAACCTTTTCGTGGACACTGCCCAGATTCAGCGGCGGCCTGGTGTTGTGCCAGACCGTGGCGCGCTCGTAGGCACGCGCTGCACGCAGGAGGGTCACCTCGTCACGGGGTCTGCCGACCAGTTGCGCCGACAGGGGCAGACCGCCCGGTGACAGTCCGCACATCAGGGCGATTGCCGGATGGCCGGTCAGGTTGAAAGGGCTGCGAGCCTGCCTGGCATAGGTGCGAAGGAATTCGGCTTCGTCATCGATTCGGCAGGCTGGTTCAAGTGAGCTGACGGTCAGCAGGACATCCACATCATGGAATGCGGCATTGACTGCATCGATCAACCCTGACCGGCATTGCTGCGCGTGCACATAGTCACCCGCCGACAGAAACGCCCCTGGCAGCAATTTGCGGCGCGAAATACTCGAATAGTCAGCCGGCCGTTCACGCAGCCACTTGCCATGGATTGCCCAGGATTCACTGTGAAAAATGACGCGCTGCGCAGCAGCGAATCGAATCAGTTCGGGTAACTCGATGTCGATCACCTGGGCGCCTTCCAGCCTCAGTACTCGCACCATGTCGTTGAGCGCACTCGCCACCACAGGACTCGCGACCAGATCGGTTTCATGAAAGTGCCGAACAAAGCCGATGCGCAAGCCCTTGGCGCCGCGCTCAAGGTCGACGCAGTAGCTGCCCGCACCGACTGGCAAGCCGCCGGGGTCGCCCGCGCCCGGTCCTGCCAGGGCGTCCAGCATCAGTGCAGCATCAGTCACGGTGCGCGCCATCGGGCCCACATGATCAAGCGTGAAAGACAGAGGAAACACGCCGCTGCGCGGCACCAGGCCGTAAGTGGGCTTGAGTCCGACCACCCCGCACATGCTGGCTGGGTTGCGGATCGACCCGGCGGTATCGGTACCGAGTGCGAGCGGCACCAAGCCAGCAGCCAAGGCAGCGCCCGAACCCGATGAAGATCCGCCCGCATGGTGTGCCGGGTTCCAGGGATTTCGGGAGGGCGGAAACGGCACGTCGTATGCCGGCCCGCCTATCGCGAATTCATGCATTGCCGTCTTGCCCAGCAGAATCGCCCCGGCTGCGCGCAGCCTTGCAATCACGGGCGCATCGCGCTGCGCGCTGTGGCCGGCCCGAACATGCGAGTTGCAACTTGTGGGCTGTCCCGCGACATCGATGATGTCCTTGACCGCGAACGGAATGCCGTGCAGCGGGCTCAGTCGTCGGCCGGCCGCGATGGCTTTGTCGGCCTGTCGCGCGGCGTCGAGTGATCCTTCCTCATCGACAGTTATAAAGGAATGCAGGGAACGGTCATGTTCGGAGATGCGGTCGATCAGCGCCTGCACCAACTCGACCGGCGACAACGCGCGCACCGCATAGGCTGAAGCAATCTCCGTGGCGCTCAACCACCCCTGATCGATCATGGATAAGCTTTGATGCGCATCGGCGGCCAGGGCTCAGTGGCCGGGTCGTCGGGCAAGTTCAGGATGGCGCGCAACTGCCCGGCCGTGTGCGCTGCCACGGCCACGTCATCGGGGAAACTGTCAAGCAGGTCGCCCAGTTCAGCCTGCCGCGCTGCTTCCAGCGCTGCGATGGCTGCGCTCGCCATTCGGGATTTAGTCATGCAACTTCCTCCGGACCTGGAATGCCGCCGTTCAAGGTGCCCGCGGGCAGGCCATAGCAGTAGTCGGCGATTTCTCCGGGGCGCGTAAACCAGACTCGGTCGCTGAGCGGATGGTTCAGGCAATGCCTGAGTGCCTGCCGCAGTGCGCGCAGTCGAAACGGCTGGCCAACCACGAAGGTATGCAGGGCGATCGGGCAGACCAAGGGCATGCGCTCGCACTGTTCAACCATTTCCTCGAATTGGTCGACGATCATGTCGGCGAATTCACGGGCGGTGTGATGTCTGAAAACGACGGCGGGGGAATCATTGATCTCGATGGGATAGGGCACGGACAAAATCGGTCCGGAGCGGGTCCTCATCCAGAACGGTTGATCGTCAGATGCCCAGTCGAGCAGATAGCGATAACCAGCTTCTTTCAACAGATCGGGCGTGAGGTCTGTCTCGGCCAGCCAGGGACCGAGCCATCCGCCCGGCGGCTTGCCCTCTTCGCGACTCAAGGTCGCAGTGGCTTCGGCAATCAGTCGGGCCTCATCTTCTTCCCACATGCCCGACTGTCGCTCGGCATTGGTGCGGCCGTGGCCAATGATTTCGTCACCGCGGGCACGGATGCGGTCAAACATGCCAGGATGGGCTTGGTATAAAAATGAATTGGTGTTGTGGGCCGCAGGCAGTCCGAGTTCGTCCATCAGATCCAGCATGCGCGACAGACCAACGCGGTTGCCGTAATCGCGCCATGCATAACTGCGGTGGTTGGGGGGTGGATTGGCGAGGCCCACATCCGAGCCCAGGCCACCGCCGAAGGCGAAATATTCGAGATTGAAACAAACATAAAAGGCCAGCCGTTTGCCGCCCGGCCAGCTGAAGTCCTTGCGCTGGTCGATGCTCGAGTAGGGGTAACGGCCGTGGTGGGGCAGGGGGCTGAAAGTCATGGCTTGCTTCCTGGGCTCATGGGATCACGCCTTCAGCTAGGGTGAGGCAGTGCGCATGAATATCGCGCGGCCGCGTGAACCAGACCGCTTCTCGTTCCGCATGGCCGACGATATGCCGCAGTGCCTTGCGAAGCACATGCATGCGGTGCGGTTGCCCCATGATCATGGTGTGCAGCGCAATGCCCAGCACTAGCGGCTGCTTTTGCGACTGCAGCAGCATTTCCTCGAACTGGTGCACGATCATGGCGGCGAATTCCTCGGCCGTGTGATGGCGCACGATCAATTGGGGCGAATCGTTGATCTCGAACGAGTACGGCAGCGACATGATCCTTCCACTACGGGTTTTCATCCAGATCGGCTGGTCATCGCCGGGCCAGTCCATCTGGTAATGGAATCCCGCTTCCTGCACCAGGTCGGGCGTGACGCGGCTTTGTGACATCCACGGGCCCATCCAACCCCGCGGATGTTGCCCGGTTTTTTCGATGATGGTGTCTCGTACTTCGGCAATCAGACGTGCTTCGTCCGCTTCCCACAGATGACCTTGACGTTCGGAATTGGTGCGACCATGGCCGATGATTTCATCGCCGCGAGACAGGATCGGCGCGATGATTTCCGGGCAATGATCGAACACCGTGGTGTTGATCAGATGGCAGGCAGGCAGTCCCAGATCATCCAGAAGTTCATAAAGGCGCCACACGCCCACACGATTACCGTAGTCTCGCCAGGCATGGGTTCGCGAATCCGGCAGCGGCTGTTCGCTCGAAATCGAATGGCCGAGCCCGCTGCCATAAGCAAAATGTTCGATATTGACGGCGATATAAAAGGCCAGGCGCTTGCCTTCGGGCCAGGCATAGTGAGGTCGCGCGACGATCGGCGAATACCCGTACCTACCGTGGTGCGGCAGCTTCATGCGCTTGTCCTCGAAAGATATTCGCCGAAGGCCTTTTCGACGGGGCCGGCGACGCGCAGCAATACTGCATCGCAACCGAAGGCGCCGACGAACTGGATACCCAGTGGCAACCGGGCAGCGCCCAGGCCGAAGGGAAGGCTCAGGCAGGGCAGCCCCAACAGCGACCATGACCGGTTGAATACGGAACTGCCGGTACCTTCGGTCAGCAGTGGCGCCTGTCCCGGAGCGCTGAACGTCATCAACACAACATTGGCATCGAGCATGCCAGACAACGCGGTTCGCCAGAGCTCAGCTAACCGGAGCGCCTGCTGATAAGCGACATCGCTGACCTTTTTGCCGAACTCAAGCAAGGCGACTAACTCAGCGCTCAACAAGTGGCGATGCAATCGGTCTTCTTCGCGTAACTCGTAAGCGGCTTCGCGAGCCATGACCAGCCTCTGTGCGTCGCTCAAAGCAGCGAAGTCGTCCATCGGTGGCATGAATGGCTGGACCGGCAGTCCCGCTTCGCGCAACGCGACTCCTGCAAGTTCCAGCGCCCGCTTGGCTTCGGCGCTGGCGCTGGCGGCATGGGGCCCTGGGAAGCAGGCGATGCGAACTTGCCCGCCTTCGAAATTGGGCTGCACCCCCGACAGCACCGGCCACACTCTCAGCAGGTCGTCAACCGTGCGCGCATGCAGCCCGACCGTGTCCATCGTCGGCGCCAGCGCGCGCATGCCCTGCGTGGGAATAAGGCCATGGGTCGGCTTCATACCGACGATTCCGCAATAGGCGGCCGGTCGGATGGCTGAGCCGCCGGTTTGCGATGCGAGCGCGAAATCTGCCATGCCATCGGCGACTGCCGCTGCGGATCCGCTTGAGGAGCCGCCTGGCGTGTGCAATGGGTGCCTGGGGTTGACCGTGCGGCCTGGATGCGAAAAAGCAAACTCGGTGGTGAGCGTCTTGCCGATCAGCAGCGCTCCTGCTGATCGCAGCCGTTTCACCGCTTCGGCATCGCGCGTCGGCCGATGGTCGCGGTACAACCATGAGCCGTACGCGGTCGGCATGTCGACGGTGTCAAATATATCCTTGACGCCGACCGGGATTCCGCGCAGTGCGAGCGGGCCGGGTTGTGCATCGATCTCCCGCGCTTGGCGCAGAACCTCCACCGGATCATGGAAGGTAAATGCACCGAGCGCTCCATCGCGCTCTGCGATCCGGCCCAGGCAACGCTGCGCGTTCTGCGATGCGGAAGGTCGCGGCGTCGCTGAAATGAACTGAGTCAATCGCATCCCCGTTTCAATCCAAGGAATCCGGATGGTAGGAGAACGATTTTTGCCCGTCTAGCACTATTTTTATCTTGATTAAGTCGTAAACTGACCTAATGACTTTATCGCTGCGCGCTCTCAGATCGTTCATTGCCGTGGCGGAGGAGTTGCATTTCGGCGCAGCTGCGGCACGGCTTCATATGACGCAACCTCCGCTCAGTCAGCAGATCCGCCAGCTCGAATCGTCGCTAGGCACAGCGTTATTTATCCGAACCACACGGTCAGTCCAGTTGACAGCGGCTGGCGTCACATTGCTCGATCATGCGAGGCAGCTTCTTGCCGACGGTGAAGCAGCCGAACGCGCGGTCATGCGCGCAGGTTCAGGCGAAGTCGGACGACTGGTCTTGGGATTCACCAACAGCGCCACCTATCGGATGTTGCCGAAGTCGGTGGCGAGTTTTCGTGCCGATTACCCGGAAGTCATTCTGGAACTTCAGGAAATGTTGTCGGGACCGTTACTGAGCGCATTGCGATCGCGCCAACTCGATGTGGCGCTGGTGCGCTTGTCGTCGGCCATGTTCGGACCTGGGTTGCGCCACTTGGTCGTGTCGCGAGAAAAGATGATGCTCGTCATTCCTCGCAACCATCCCTTGGCTCAACTTTCAGTGGTGCCGCTCAAACGCCTCGAAGGTTTACCTTTCATCGGTTTCGCCAACACGGGTTCACGCTACTTTCGCGAAACCCTCGAAGGCATCTTCGCCTCGGGCCGCGTTCGACCACGGATCGTTCATGAGAGCGTGCTGCCGACCATGCTTGCGATGGTCGAAGCCGGACTCGGCGCAGCATTGGTGCCGGAGTCAGTCTCGGGTATGCGGCCCGAGTTACTCTACAAACCCGTATCGGGCATAGGTGAAAAGGGGACCGTATTGCTGCACTGCGCTTGGCGCAGTGATGACGAAAACCCTGCTGTCCATAATTTCGTCCGAAAGGCCATGTCTTGACAGCGGCACTTTCGAGTAATTTGCGCTGGTGTTTCCGTGCAATGAAATGTTGAGCAAAGGCCGTGACCATACCAAGCCCGTCGGATACTCAGTTAGCCTTGACTTTAAAGTGGGCTCTGCTGCGTTCATGTCACCCTTCGCCAGCCTGCGGGGCGCCACCTCCTTCTTTACTTCACTGCGCAGAACTCCCATCCTGCCAGTTGCATCAAGGACTGCGATGACGGCCGCGTTTTGGGGCAAACCCGATCGCCCCGCACAGAGCAAGCGGTGAGCGGCGCAGCGAAGTAAAGGGGGAGAGCCAGGCGCAGACCGGCTCGGTGGACATGAGCGAAGTCGCTCGCCGCTTGCTCTGCCGACAGTCCGCCGCATCAAACAGCACGGCAGGTTTTTGATTCAAACCGATTCGGCGTTGGCAAGATGGGTGCCCTGCAGACAGTCCACCGCGTCACCGAATGCAGCATTCCTTTCAACTGCGCCAGCAGGCAAATTTCAATGCGCCAACCCGGCCCGTCCGAGATCTGCGCGGATCGTGTGGGCGCAGCGCAGGAAGAGCCAGACTGCGGGCAGGTTCAGGCTCAGCACGCAGACCATCGCCCAGCGCACTGAATCGGCGCCGAAACGGGTCGCGAACAGGTCGCTGAGAATCCCGGCGATGGTGGGGCCCAGGCCGACACCGATCAGGTTCAGCAGCACGACCAGGATCGCCATAGAGGTGGCGCGCATATTCACCCGCACCAGGCTCTGGCTGAGGGCATAAGTCGGTCCGTTCAGACCGGCGACACAACCGGCAAACAGGGCCAGAGAGATGGCTGCGCCGGCGACAGTCGGCAGCAAGGCAACGGCACTGCCCAACAGAGCGATCAGCCCGGCAGCGAGTGCCATCAACCTGGGCTGAGCGCGCATATCGCTGGCGCCCAGACGATCAGCCAGAAGGCCGAAAAATATCGTGCCGATGGCGCCGAAGCCGCCCATGCACAAGGCGGTGATCATGCCGACCTCGGCCAAGCTCAGGCCATGGCTGCGCACCAGCAAAGAGCCGATCCAGGACATCATGGCCGAACTGCTGGCGGTCACCAGTACCGAAGCGACAATCAGATACAGCAGCGCTGACTGGCCGCGCATGAAGCTCAAGGTTTCACGCATTTTGGGCGCGACCGGCTCGACCAGGCCTTCGCCGCCACCGCGAACCGGTTCATCGGTCAATAACCACAGCAGCAGGGCCAGGACCAGGCCCGGAGCTGCCGCCACATAGAAGGCATTGCGCCAACCATGTTCGGCCGCCACCATCGCGCCGAGCATGAAACCCAGCAACATGCCCAGCGGGATGCCGACATAGAGTATTGAGACCGCAGTGGCGCGACGTTCACGCGAGTAGAGGTCGGAGATGATCGAGACCGAGCAGGGTTGGCCGCCGGCATCCATCGCACCGATGCCGACCCGGGTGGCCACCAGGGCCGCAAAGCTGTTGGCCGATCCTGCAAAAGCCACCGCCAGGCTCCAGACCGCCAGCAAGCCGGCCAATAGATTGCGCCGGTTGCTGCGGTCGGCCAGCCAGCCCAAAGGGATGCCGGCCAAGGCAAAGGCGGCCGCATAGCTGAAACCCGAGAGCAGACCGAGCTGGGAATCGCTGAGTGAAAATTCCTGTTTCAACGGCTCGAGGATCACGACCATCAGCGCCCGGTCGAAAAACTGCACCAGCGCGATCAAGGTCAACACAAGCAGGGTCAGGTGTTTCTTCATGGGATTTGGCCGCTCAGCGGGGTTTGGTTTGCAAATGTTTGACCAGGGCGGCAAGAGCACGTTGGTGCAACGGGTCGGTCACGGCGCTGATCGGATTTGGATGGCTGCTGAGCTTGACCACGACGAGCTCGTCATCGGGAAAGACATAGAGCATCTGCCCATAGGCACCCAAGGCTGCAAACGAGCGCGGTGCGGCAGGGTTGACCCACCATTGGCTGCGGTAAGACCAGCCCGAGCGGGTCTTCGGGCCACCGACCGCGAAGGCCTGCGTGTCGCCGCCGCGCGTCAATTCATCGGTCAGGGCCGCCGGCAGCAACTGGGCATCGCCCCAGCGGCCGCGTTGCAGCAGCAGTTGGCCCAATCTGGCCAGGTCGCGCGGCGCGGCAATCATGCCGGCAAATGTCACCTCATTGGCTGAGGGATCGAGCATCATGCGTGCGTCCTGTTCCATGCCCAGGCGACTCCACAAACGCTGTTCCAGCCAGTTTGAAATCGATTGCCCTGCGGTGCGAGCGGCGATCCAGCCGGCCACATCGGTGGCCGGCGAGCGGTAGCGGAAAGCTGTGCCGCGAGGCTCGACTTGGAGTTTCTTCAACGTCGGCAACATCGCCAGAATGCCCTCGGGGCTGCCGGGCTGGCGCAATTTTGGCGCCCAACCCATCGAGCCGATATAGCGGAAAACGTCCGAGCTGGGATCGTTGTAGATCTCTGTGAATTGCACCCCGTCGGTCATGTCGAGCACTTGCCGCACGCTCGCACCCGCCCAGGCGCTGTCGGCCAGTTCAGGAACCAGGCTGCCAACATTGGCTTTTTCATCCAGCCGACCTTCCTGGATCAGCGTGGCAGCCATCAGGCCGGTCATCGCCTTGCTGGCCGAGAACATCAAGTGCGCAGTCGAGGCCTTCATGCCATTGAAATAGCGCTCCTCGACGATGCGGCCGCGGTGCAGCACGACGATGGCATCGGTATGGGTCTCCTTGAGCATCTGCGGCCAGTTCATTGCCGGCTCACCAGGCGCGTTGACCGCGATGGCGTCGATCTCGGCCCGCGGCAGCATCGCATAGGGCAATTCATGCACTTTGCCGGCGCGGGCAATCAGGCGGGTCGGAAACAACTCACTGGTGTGCTGGAAGGACCAGATTTTTTGCGGGTATTCCTGCCAGTTGTCTATCGTCACCCGATACTCAGGCGGCGGTGGCGTCCCCACCATCAGCAAGGCTGGGTCGAGAACTTTTTGTTGCTGCGCCAACGCAGGCAGGCTCAGTCCGATGGCCAGGGCGCAAGCGCCCAAGCGAAGAATTTGCTGATTCCATGTCAAGTTCATTCAGATCAAGGCCGGCTGTGTGCACAGCCGCGATGTTACGAACAGAGATCACACCCACATCGTCCACCCGGACGATGCCTGGAATGGCCCGGCGGCAAGAATGTGCCGACTGTCATGTGAACTCCAGAGCTTTTCTGGGTGTGGCTGATCATAAAAATGTCCGCAACTGAAATTTTCATCTCAACCGGAGCGATTCCTTGAAATCACCATTTACCGTTCGCCCGCTCGGCCCCGCCATCGGCGCCGAATTGGTGGATCTGGATCTTGATTCGATTTTCTTGCCGGCCACAATGACGGCCATCGAAGCCGCTCTCGTCAAGCATGAAGCCTTGGTGCTGCATGTTCCTGACCTGACACCCGAACAACATCTGGCGATCGCACAGCATTTTGGCGAACCGGAAGTTCATACCTTTTATCCCAACCTCGGGGCGGGATTCGAGCAGATCACGATCATCGACTCCAAGTTGGGCGACCGGGCCGATATGTGGCACCACGACGAGACCTTTCTCCCGAGTCCGCCGATCGTCACCATGACGCATGCCAAGATCCTGCCGCCGGTCGGTGGTGACACCTGCTGGATCAGCATGACGACGGCCTACGACGCGCTGTCCGATCGGATGAAAAAATATCTCGACGGCCTCCATGCCTGGCACGACATGAACGGCCCGATGACGGCAGCGCTACGCCACAAGGTCGTCACGCATGAGCGCTATGTCGAGGTCGTCACGATGAACCGGCGCCACCTGCACCCGATGGTCGTCTCGCACCCTGTCACTGGCCGCAAAGCACTTTACATCAGCCCGACCTATACGACCCATATCGACGGCCTGGCCCCGACTGAGAGCGACGCGATCCTGGCCTACCTGAATGCACATTGCCAGCATGTCCTGTTCGTTTTCCGGCATCGCTGGGCGCTTGGCGACATGGTGATCTGGGATAACCGCAGCGTGATTCACCATGCCATCCTCGACTATCAACCGCACCAGCGACGCATGCAGCGAGCTTCGGTATTCGCCCGCGGACATGTGCAGCCTGTTTGATTGAATTCCCGGAGAAGGCCATTCAAGGCCAAGAGAAAAGAATATGCAGAAAAATGATGACATGGATCGTGACTTATTGGCCCGCTATGCGCCCAAGCCGGGCCGCTATGCATTGCTGCCCGAACTGACGCCGCAGCAGTCCCTGGCCTTGCTGTGCCGGATCTTGCATCGCGAAGGCTATAACGATCACATCGCTGGCCATATCACGGTGCGCCAGGACGATGGCAGCTATCTGGCCAATCCCTGGGAACTCACTTGGGCCGAAGTGACCGCCTCCGACATCCTGCGGCTCGACCCACAGGGCCAGGTGATTGAAGGCGAATGGAATATCACCCCGGCGATCAACCTGCATATCGATGTGCACGCTGCGCGGCATGATGTCGGCGTGGTGATCCACAACCATCCGGCCTGGGGCTCGGTGTGGTCGGCCGTGGGACGCATTCCGCCGATTTACGACCAGACTTCGGCCCTGGTCGATACCGATCCGGTGCTTTATGACGAATATCGCGGCACGGTGGAAGATCAGGCAATGGGTCGCGCCGCAGCAGATTCAATCGGTACGCACAAATGGGCGCTGCTGGCCAACCATGGCGTGCTGGTGGTGGCCAACGGGATTCGCCAGGCGCATCTGCGCGCCATCACGCTCGAATGGCGCTGCCGGCTTGCCTGGCGTGTCGAGATGCTTGGCGGCGGAACTCCTCTGCCGGCCGAGGTGGTCGCCGCCACCGGACAGCGCACCGATGCGAAGGGATTCCCGTTTCTGTGGGAGGCCATGGCCCGCGAGGAAATCCGTCGGGATCCGTCTGTCCTTGAATAAGACCGCCGAGGGCCATGGGCAACCTGACATGGACGGAATTCTCCCTGCCGATCAATACCCTGGAATGGTCCGATGAACTTGCCTGAGTCACGTGAGCGTTCCAGCGCTGCCGGTTTGCTGCTGCTTCTGACGGCGATGTCGATGCTGTCGGCGATGGACCGGCAGATGCTCGCCGTGCTGATCGAGCCGGTCAAGGCCGAATTCCTGCTGAGCGATCTGCAGATCGGCCTGGTCAGCGGCCTGGGCTTTGCCCTGTCTTTTTGTCTGCTGGGTCTGCCCCTGGGGCGGATTGCCGACCGTCATGAACGGCGCAGCCTGGTCGCCTGGACTCGCGGGGTCGGTGGCTTGCTGGCTGCGATGGGTGGCGCGTCGATCGGCTTCTGGAGCTTGATGGGCAGCAGGGCAGGGGGCGCGCTCAGCGATGCGGGCGGGGCTCCGGCCTCGCTGTCGATGATCGCCGATCTCTATCCGCCGGCGCAGCGCTCGCGGGCGATGAGCTTGTTCGGCCTGGGTGCGGCCACCGGCTCAATGCTGGCCCTGGTGCTGGGCAGTTGGATCGCGCAGCAATGGGGCTGGCGGCTGGCCTTGGCAATCGTCGGTGGCAGCGCCGCCTTGCTGGCCCTGTTGCTGCGGCTGTTCTCGAGCGAGCCTTTGCGTGCACAAGCGGCGCGCAGCCATGCTTTGTCACAGGGCCGCAGTTCGGTCGCCCTGGTCTGGCGCCAGCCGGTGACGCGCTGGATCATGCTCGGCGCCGGCTTTGCCTTGCTGTCGGCTTATTCGGTCGGTGCCTGGAATGTCAGTTATCTGGTGCGCAGCCATCACCTGACGCCGCAGCAAGCCGGTTGGGTGGCGGGCTTTGCCGCGCTGACCTCGGTCTGCGGCAGTCTGGTCGCCGGCGCCTTGACCGACCGCTTGGTACGCCGCCATCCAGGCTGGCAGATGGGAGTGCCCCTGATCGGCGTTTCGATGGCTTTGCCGTCGGGATTGCTGTTTTTTGCCATGCCCACCGGCCAAGTGGCTGCAGCGACCGCGATGGTCGGCTTGTTCGCGTTTTTCATCGCCTGGTGGGCCGCACCGAGCTATGCCGCACTGAGTCTGGTGGTAGCGCCGCAGCGCCGTGCCACGGCCAACGCCATGCTGATGCTGGCCGGCGCCATCATCGGCAGCGGCATCGGGCCGATCTTCACCGGCAGCCTCAGCAGCTGGCTGGAGCCATGGCTGCACGACCAGGCTTTGCGCTTTGCCCTGATCTGCACGATCGCTATGCTGGTCTTTTCGGTCTACGCCTTTTGGCGCGCGCTGCTGGTTTATCCGGCTGCATTGAAAGCTGTCACCCATGACTGATGTGATGTCGAATCAAGCCAAGATGATCTATCTGGCGCGCCGCAACCCGGCTTTGGCGCCCGAAGACTTTGCCCAGGCTTGGCGCGAGCATTCGGCGCTGGGTGCGGGCTGCAGCAATGTGCGCGACAAAGTGCTGTCGGTCAGCCAATGCTCGCGCATCTTGACCCTGCCGGGTCTGGCAGGTGCTGCCGACGACTATGACGGCGTCAATCTGCTGCTGATGCGCGACCTGCAATCGGCCGCCGACATCTGGAACGACGCGCAGACGCTGGCCATCATGCGTCCCGACGAGCCGCGGGTCTTTTCGACTTATGTGCGCAATTTCACGCTGGTCTGCTCCGGCCGCATCCTGCGCCAGGCGCCTGTCGGGGCGCGGCCGACTCATTGCGTCCAGGCCTTTTTGCGCCGTCGCAGCGGCTTGACCACCGAGCAGTTCCAGCAGCGCTGGTCGGCTGATGACAAGGCGCAACAGGCGTCACCCGCGCTCGATGCGGCGCTTTGCATCAATCACAACCTGGTGCTCGGGACCAGGCCGCGAGGCTTTGATTTCGACGGCATCGCCGAATGGTGGTTTGCCTCGGAGGCAGCGGTGATCGCCGCCTTCGCGGCAGCCGACCTGCGCGATTGCTTGCCCTTGGCGCTGAGGGACTTGGCCGATCTGCAACGCTCGCTGTTCATGTTCACCCGCATCACTCACAGCCGGCCTTGAGCCAGGCCGATCCACGCTGAACCCAGGATATTTATGCCACGTACTTTCAATCTTGCCGACTTGTTCGAAGTAGTTGCCGCTGCCGTTCCCGACCGCATCGCCTTCATCTGCGCCAGCCAGCGCATCAGTTTCAAGGCGCTCGATCAACGGGCCAACCGCCTGGGCAACGCCTTGCGGGAGCGCGGCATCAAGCGCGGCGACAACGTCGGTATCCAGCTCTACAACTCGGCCGAATACCTCGAGACTTTCCTGGCCTGCTGCAAGATCGGCGCCGCTCCGGTCAATGTCAATTACCGCTACAAGGGCGAAGAGCTGACCTTTTTGTACGCCAGTCTCGACTTCCGCGCCCTGGTCTATGCGGCCGAGTTTGCACCGGCGGTAAGTCAGGCGCTGCAGCAAGCCCCCTTGCTCGGTTTGTTGCTGCATTGCGGAACCGATTCGCTCGCAGCGCCGGGCCTGCAATATGAGGATTTCCTCGCCAGCGCTGCGACCGAGTTGCAAGACCCCCTGCGCAGCGATCAGGACATCTACATGCTTTGCACCGGCGGCACCACCGGCATGCCCAAGGGTGTGATGTGGCCGCACCGGTCGCTGTTCATGGCGGCCCTGGGTGGCGGCGGCATCTACTTCAGGCGCCCGCCGATCGAGGCGCCCGAAGAACTCGCCGCGCTCGTCAGCGCAGCACAGCCGCTGGTCTATCTGGCCTGCGCGCCGCTGATGCATGGCGCCGCCATGTGGGCCACCTTGATCAGCCTGTTTGCCGGGCATTGTGTGGTCGTCAACGATGAGCATCAGTTTGACGCCGAGCATGTCTGGGACATCGTTGAACGAGATGCGGTCAATATCCTGTCGATCGTTGGCGACGCGATGGCGCTGCCGATGATCCGGGCGCTGGAAGCCCATCCCGACCGCTGGGACTTGTCGCGCGTGATGGTGTTTGGCAATGGGGGTGCGATGTTTTCGCCCCATCTGCAGCAACGGCTCAAGGCGATGCTGCCGCAGCTGATCATCAACAACGGCATGGGGTCGTCCGAGGCTGGCCTGGTCGGCGGCGGTGACAAGCCGGTCCAGGGGGAAGGCTTCATCTGCATCACGCCGCGCCCCGACCTGGCGCTCATCGACGAGCAGCGCCGCATCGTTGCCGCTCCCGGCGATTTCGGCATCCTGGCGCGCAGCGGCAATACGCCGGTTGGCTATTACGGCGATGCCGTCAAGACCGCCGAGACCTTCGTCACCATCGATGGCCGGCTTTGGGTCCTGACCGGCGATCAGGCCAGGATTGACGCCAACGGCGACATCGTCGTGCTCGGCCGCGGCTCCGAATGCATCAATACCGGGGGCGAAAAGGTCTTCCCTGAGGAAGTCGAAGTCGCCGCGAGGCGCTATGCGGCGGTTCGTGATGTGCTGATCATCGGCATGCCCGATGAGCGCTGGGGCCAGAAAGTCGCTGCCGTGCTTGAGTTACAGGAGGGCGAGGACTTCTCGCTGGCTGAATTCGATCGCATCTGTCGCGAGCACCTGGCTGCCTACAAGTTGCCGCGGGCGATCTATCTGGCCGCCAAGGTCCAGCGCAGTCCGGCCGGCAAGGCCGATTACCGCTGGGCCAAGGAATATGCGGCTGCTTCGGTCAGCCTGACCTGAGCCGGCATCGTCCCTTTGGACGACGATGCTATCGCGCTGCTGCGCTAACTTCCCGCATCAACATCACCCCGCTGGCTGGCCCAGCGCCGGACCCACCCTGACAGGACCCAAGATGGCTGCCACTATGACACAAGCAATTCCCGGCCTGCTGGCTGCACAGCGCGCTGCCTTCATCGCTGCCGGCCCGGTCAGCGCTGAACTACGCCGCATTCGCCTGCAGAAATTGATCGACCTACTGGTTGAAAACGCCGATGAGCTCTGTGCCGCGATGGCTGCAGACTTCGGCCATCGACCCGCGGTTTTTTCGATGATGAACGATGTGCTGGGGTCACTGGCTTCGCTCAAACATGCGCGCGACAGTTTCGAAGCCTGGCTGCCGGCCGAGACAAGACCCAGCGTGGCGCCTTTCGACCAGTTCGGTGCCAGCGCCTGGGTGCAATACCAGCCCAAGGGTGTGATCGGCATCATCGGCACCTGGAACGCGCCGCTTTTTACCCTGTTTTCGCCGCTGGCCTCGGTGCTGGCGGCGGGCAATTCGGCCATCCTCAAACCGTCGGAGCTGGCGCCGCAAACTGCGGCCCTGGTCGAGCGCCTGGTCGCCGCCCGTTTTGATGCCAGCGAACTCGCCGTGGTCTGCGGCGGCCCTGATGTCGCTGCAGCCTTCTCGGCCCAGCCTTGGGACCATCTGGTCTTCACCGGATCGACCAGCGTCGGCAAGCAGGTGATGCGTGCTGCGGCCGAACATCTGGTGCCTTTGACGCTCGAGTTGGGCGGCAAGTCGCCCGTGCTGATCGGGCGCAGCGCCGACATCCGCAATGCCGCGGAACGGATCGCAGTGGGCAAGGCGGCCAACTCGGGCCAGCTCTGTGTGGCCCCCGATGTCATCTGGGTCCATGAGTCGCAATGCGATGAACTGGTCGAAGCCTTACAGTTGGTCTACGCCGGCCTGTTTCCAACCATCGCCGGCAACCCGGATCTGGTCGCTGCCGTCAATCAACGCCATTTCGCCCGCGTCGAAGCCTATGTGGCCGATGCCGCACAGCGCGGCGCACGTATCGTGATGGCCGGCGATTGGCCCAGCGAGGCCGCTGTGGCCGAGCGCCGCATGCCGCTGCGCCTGGTGCTCGACGCCCCGGCCGATAGCGAAATTGCCCGCAATGAAATCTTCGGCACCGCCTTGCTGATCAATCGCTACAGCGACCTGGCCGAAGCCGTCGCGGCAGTCAATGCGGGTGAGCGGCCGCTGGCGCTTTACTATTTCGGCCAGGATCAGGCCGAGCAGGATTGGGTGCTGGGTCATACCCTGTCGGGCGGCGTCTCGGTCAATGATGTGACCATGCACCCGGCCCTGCATGACGCGCCATTCGGTGGTGTCGGCGCTTCGGGTATGGGGCATTACCATGGTCGCGAGGGCTTTTTAGCCTTCAGCCATGCGCGCTCGGTCTACCAGGCCGGCGCCCATGACCCAAGGCGTGAATGGGGCATGTTGCCGCCTTATAGCGAAGGCTTCACCCAGATGATCCGCGCCGCGGTGACGAACTGAGCGACCGCATGAACAGCCCTCAACAGTCTGTGTCGCTGCCCGCCAGTTATCCCCATGCCTGGTACCTGGTGCTGGCCCTGACTGCTTGCAATGTGATGGCGCAGATCGATCGCTTTGCGATGACCTTGCTCGTCACGCCGATGCAGCATGAGCTCGGCCTCAATGACACCCAGACCGGCTTGATCGGTGGCCTAGTCACTGGTGTTTTCTATGCTTTGGCCGGGCTGCCGCTGGCGCGCATTGCCGACCAGTTCAGCCGTAAATGGCTGATCATTGCCGGCTTGATTGGCTGGAGCTTGATGACGATGGCCAGCGGGCTGGCCATCGGTTTTTGGACACTTTGTCTGGCCAGGCTGCTGCTTTCGGTCGGTGATGCGACGCTGGGGCCGGCCGCCAACTCGATGATCGCCAATGTGTTCGCGGCGCAGCGTTTGTCGCAACCGCTGAGCATCTTTGCCGCGGCCGCCTCGATCGGTAACGCGCTGGCTTCGGTGCTGGTCGCCGGCCTGCTGGCGCTGAGCCCCTGGATCGCGCCGCATTTAAGCTGGGGTGGGGCGCCGATGGCGCCCTGGCGCCTGGTGATGCTGGGCCTGGGATTGGTCGGGATCCTGCCCTTTTTGTTGATGCTGCGGGTGCGCGAACCGATACGCCAGGCGCAAGCTGGCGGCAGCCCGAGCTTCAAGGCCTTCCTGGCCTATCTGAGCCCGCGTCGGCGCGCTTATGGTGTTTGCTATTTTGGCTATGCGCTGTTTGTCCTGCCCTTTGTCGCGCTGTCTTTCTGGCTGCCGACCGCGTTTGAGCGGGCCCATCATTTGCCCAGCACCACGGCGGGCGTATGGCTCGGCCTCGGTTATCTGATCGCCGGGGCGCCTGGAACCTTGTTCGGCGGTTGGCTGGCCGGTGCGCTGGAGCGTCGCGGCCATAAAGACGGCAAGTTGCTCGTATTGCTGCTCGCCACCCTGGCGGCCACCCCTGCAGCAGCCTTGAGTCAGATGGCCGGCGATGTGGTCTGGGGCATGGCCATGGTCTGGGCGGCGATGTTCTGTGCCGGTATGGCGCTGGGTCCGGTGACTGCTGCGATCCAGGCGATCACCGTCAACGAGTTCCGGGCCCAGGCTGCTGCCTTGCTCTACCTCTTGATCTTCATCGTCGCCTTCATGGGCATTCCGGTCGCCGGTGCGCTGACCGACCTGTGGTTCAAGGATCCGCTCAAGCTCGGCCAGTCGCTGATCATCATCGGACTGACTTTCGGCACCCTGGCAGCGCTGTTGGTCTGGCGCTGGCGGCGACATTTCGTTGTCGAGTTACAGCGCTATGAAACTTCGATCGGGACCCCATGAGCGCGCTTTTTTCACTCCAAGGCAAGGTCGCCATCGTCACAGGCGCGGGCAAAGGCATCGGCCGGGCCTGCGCGCTCGCGCTGGCTGGCGCCGGAGCCGACGTGGCGCTGGCGGCGCGCACCCGGTCCGATCTGGAACTGGTGGCTTCCGAAATCCGCGCCATGGGCCGGCGCGCCATTGCCGTGCCCTGCGATGTTGGCGACGAGGCGCAGCTCGACCACTTGGTGGCGCAAACGATAGCGCAGCTCGGTGGCATCCATCTGCTGGTCAACAATGCCGGCGGCGCCGGTCCCAATCATCCCGAAAAAATGAGCGGCGCGGCTTTCAACCAGGTGCTGGCCGGCAATGTCACTCCCGCCTTCTTGCTGACCCAGAAAGTCGCCGCCTCGATGCGGGCGGCAGGCGACGGTGCGGTGGTCAATATCTCCTCGGTCGCGGCGCGCTATGCGCAAAAGCATTTCAGCGCTTACGGTGCGGCCAAGGCGGCGCTGAATCAGCTGACGCGCAACCTGGCACAGGACTATGCCCCGCATATCCGAATCAACGCGATCGAGCCCGGCACGATCGAGACCGGTGCCCTGGCGCCTTACCTGACGCCGGAACGACGCGCCCGACTGGTGCAGACGACGCCGATGGCCCGGCTCGGCCGCCCCGACGACATCGCAGCTGCAGCGCTGTTCCTGCTCTCGCCGGCGGCCAACTGGATCACCGGCAAGGTGCTTGGCGTCGATGGCGGCGTCGAGGCCCCGAATTTCTCCTGAGCTTGACCGCCGGCTTGCTGAGGCCTGGCTCCCATAGTTGACATCGATCAAGCCCGGCCGCGGCTGAACGTTGAGAATTGCCGATCGCTTTCAAGCCTTCCGGCCTGAAAGCCGCCTCCCAGCAGTCTCCAGCGAGCCGCATGACGATGAGCCTCCGGCTTCCACGCCCCTTCAAACTGATCCTGTTCGGCCTGCCTTCGATTGCGCTGCTGTGCTGGTTCGTATTGCGCTGGTGGCAGGGCCCGGAAGTCGCTGTCGAGGCCGTTGTACGTCGGGATTTCGTTCAATCGGTGGTCGCCAGCGGTCATGTCGAGGCGCCGCACCGCGTCGACATCGGCGCGCAGATCACCAGCACCGTCAGGCGCGTCCCGGTGCTTGAAGGGCAGAGCGTCAAGGCTGGCGAATTACTGATCTTGCTCGACAGCGTGGAACTGGACGCGGTGGAGCAGCAGGCCGAAATGGCCGTGGTGCAGGCTCATTCCCGCCTGCGTCAACTGCGCGAAGTCCAGTCGCCGGTGGCCGAGCAGAACCTGCGTCAGGCCGAGGCCAATCTGAACAATGCCAACGCCGCCTTGCGCCGCAACCAGGCCCTGTTCGCGCAGGGTTTCATCGGCGATGCAGCGCTCGATGAGGTCCGCAAGGCCGCTGCCCTGGCCGGCGCACAGATGACTTCCGCGCAGAAGCTGTATGCAAGTTCCTTGGCCAGCGGCAGCGATCATGAGATCGCTTCGACGGCCATTCTCGAGGCCAGACAGACCGCCTTGGCCGCCCATGCGCGCGCCGCTTACACAAAGATCAAAGCGCCTTTCAGCGGCGTCCTGATCGCTCGCAATGTCGAGGTTGGTGATGTGGTCCAACCCGGCAAGGTGCTGATGGTGCTGTCACCGCTGGGCAGCACCCAATTGGTGGTGGAAGTCGACGAGCGCAATCTGCGCCTGCTGGCTGTCGGGCAACCGGCCCTGAGTTCGGCCGATGCCTATCCGCAGCAGCAGTTCTCCGCCAGGCTGGCCTATATCAATCCAGGCATCAATCTGCAGACCGGTGCGGTCCAGGTCAAACTCGATGTGGCCGATGCACCGGCGACGCTCAGGCAGGACATGACAGTCTCGGTCGACATTGAAGTTGCGAGGCGGCCCAAAGCCTTGCTGGTGTCGCCACGCGTGATCCATGAGATCGACAGCGGATCGCCCTGGGTGCTGCGCCTGCTTGATGGCCGGACCGAAAAGCGCATGGTGCGTTTGGGTCTGCGCAGCAATCTCTGGGTTGAATTGCTCGAGGGGCTCAGCGAGGGAGAGACGGTGATACCCACTTCGCAAGCAGTCGTTGCGGGAGTCCGGGCAAGGGCGCGTTGAGGCCATGTTGAACCGCTGGATGCCTTTCGAATGGATCGTGGCGATCCGTTTCCTGCGCGAGGGCCGCCTGCAGACCTTGTTCATCATTGCTGGGGTGGCCATCGGCGTCGGCGTGATCGTCTTCATGTCGGCGTTGCTGGCCGGGCTGCAATCGAACTTCATCCGTCGCGTGCTGTCGGCGCAAGCCCATATCCAGATGCTGCCGCCGCAGGAAGTCGCCCGGGCCTTGCGCGGCAGCGACGGCGCAATCGTGCAAGCGCCCCTGCAGCGGCTCAAGGGCATCAACCAATGGCAGGCAGTGGCCGCGCAGATCCGCGGGATGGACGACGTGCTGGTGGTTTCGCCACTGGCCAGCGGCTCGGCCCTGGCCGTTCGCGGCAATGCCAGTCGGGCCATCAGCCTGGTCGGGATCGAGCCATTGCAATATTTCCGCATCGTCGACATTAATGAAAAACTGGATCGCGGCACCACCCGACTGAACGGCACCGACATGCTGATCGGGACCGAACTGGCCAGCGATCTGGGCGTCGACGTTGGCGACAAGTTGCGCGTGAACACTGCCAATGGCGCGTCGAGCATATTGACGATCACCGGAGTTTTCGACCTCGGCAACAAGGGCGCCAACTTGCGCAATACCTTTGTCGCCTTGCACACCGCGCAAAGCCTGCTGGGCCTGCCCGGTGGCGTCTCCAGCCTCGAAGTGACGGTGCAGGATGTCTATGCTGCCGAGGACATCGCCCAGCGCATCACGCAGCAGACAGGCGTTCAGGCCGACAGTTGGATCAAGACCAGCGCGCAGTTCTTTGCCGCCGTCAGTGCGCAGACCACGGCCAACACGGCGATCCGCTTCTTTGTCGGTCTGTCGGTCGCCTTCGGCATCGCCAGCGTGCTGGTGGTGGTGGTGGTGCAGAAGTCGCGCGAGATCGGCATCCTGCGTGCGATGGGCATTTCGCAGGGCCAGATCCTGCGTGTCTTTCTCACCCAGGGCGGTCTGCTCGGCTTTGGCGGGGCAGTGGCCGGTTGCGCGATCGGCGCGCTGGCGCTGCTGCTGTGGCAAACCTATGCCCGCAGTCCCGATGGTACGACGCTGTTCCCGCTGGTCTTCGATCCAGTCTTGTTCTCGGCCGCCCTGTTGCTGGCAACACTGACCGGCTTGGCGGCTGCGGTGGCGCCTGCGCTGCGGGCAGCCAGGCTCGATCCGGTGGTGGCGATCCGTGGCTGAAGCCATCAATCCTGTCCCCGGCGGCGAAGTGGTGGTGCAATTGCGGGCCGTGCGCAAGGCCTTCAATCTTGGCAAGCCGATCGAAACCGAAGTCCTGCATGGTATCAACCTGACGCTCTGCAAGGGCGAATTCTGTGCCGTGATGGGCCCATCGGGTTCAGGCAAAAGCACCTTGCTGAACATCGTCGGCCTGCTCGATCGTCCGACCAGCGGCACGCTGCAGGTCTGCGGCGAGGAAACCACCGAATTGCCGGACCATGCGCTGACTCGGCTAAGAGGCCACAGCATCGGCTTCGTGTTCCAGTACCACTACCTGATCACCGCCTTCACTGCGTTGGAAAACGTGATGCTGCCGCTGCTGGGTGCAGCCGGTTTCCCGAATCCGGCGATGCGGCAGCAGGCTGCCGAGTTGATCGACGCGGTCGGGCTTTCGGCCTGGCAAGACAATCTGGCCGGCAATCTGAGCGGGGGCCAGCAGCAACGTGTCGCCGTGGCGCGCGCGCTGGCGATGAACCCAGCCCTGTTGCTGGCTGACGAGCCCACCGGCAATCTCGACAGCAAGAGTGCTGATGCGGTGTTCGAATTGCTGCGCCGCTTCAACCGCGAACAGGGCACGGCGGTCCTGTTCGTGACCCACAACGCTGCCTTGGCGGCGCGCTGCGACAAGATCATTCAGGTGATCGACGGCATGGTTGTCGCTTGAAATAGCGGGCCCTGCAGAGTGACATCGGCGGTCAATGCGGGCGCCAATTCATCGGCAGGCACCGGCCGCCCGAAGTAATAACCCTGGAAAGCCTGGCAGCCGATCGCCGACAAAAACGCCTGCTGACCGGCTGTTTCAACTCCCTCGGCGATCACCTTGAGCCCCAGGCTGTTGCCTAGCCTGAGGATGGTGCGGGCGATCACGGCATCGCTCGGGTCGGTCAGGACCTCGCGGACAAATGACTGATCGATCTTGATCTGGTCCAACGGCAGCCGTTTCAGATGCGATAGCGACGAATAACCGGTGCCGAAGTCGTCGAGCGAGAAGCTCACGCCATGGGCCTTGATCGCAGTCATCTTGGCAATGACATCTTCGACATCCTTGACCAACATGCTTTCGGTCAGCTCCAGCTTCAGCAAATAAGGGTTGGCACCGGTTTTTTGCAAAGCGTCAACCACTTCGGCAACAAAGTCGACCTGTGCGAACTGGGTTGCGCTGACGTTGACCGACAGCGTCCAATCTTCGCGCTCCGGCATCTGTCCCCAGGCAACCAGTTGCTCGCAAGCAGTCTGCAGCACCCATTTTCCGAGCGCCAGGATCAGCCCCATGTTTTCGGCGACAGGGATGAAATCGCCGGGCAGCATCAGCCCACGCCGTGGGTGCTGCCAGCGCACCAGCGCTTCCGCACCCGTGACTTTGCCATGCCCGTCGACCTGCACCTGGTAATGCAGGACGAACTGCTGCGCCAGCAAGGCCTCAATCAGATCGTCTTCAATTTCGACCGTCGCATCAAGGGCCGCCAACATCGCCGGATCATAAAAAATCGCCTGGTTGCGGCCGGCGCTCTTGGCCTGGTACATCGTCAGGTCGGCCTTCTTGAGCAGATCATGAACCGTGTCATCGCCGTCCATGAACAGCACGATGCCGATGCTCGGCGTGCTGCTCAGGCGATGCTCCTTCAGCCCATAGGGCTCGCCCAGCGCCAGCACAATCTTGCGGGCGATGCGGTCGGCATGGGTGGCGGCATCCTTGGCCTGAGGGCTGATCGATTCGATCAGGATCACGAATTCGTCGCCGCCCAAGCGCGACACACTGTCGTCAACGCCAATGCAGGCGCTCAAGCGCTGCGCGACCTGCTGCAGCAGCATGTCACCCATTGCGTGACCCAGGCTGTCATTGAGTCGCTTGAAGTGATCGAGGTCGAGGAACATCAACGCGCCATGGGCTTTGGTGCGCTTGGCTGTTGCCATCGCCTGCTTCAACCGGTCGAGCAACAAGCGCCGATTCGGCAGGTTGGTCAAGGGGTCATAAAAAGCCAGCCGGTGAATATCCTCGAGTTGCTGACGTTCCGACGTGATGTCGCGCACCAGGCAGAGGAAGGTGATGTGGCCATTGACGGCCAGCCGCGATACCGCCAAGCGCATCGGAAACCGGCTGTCATCGCGGCGCAAGCCGGTAACCTCGCGCGGGCTGCCGGTCTTGCCGACCCGGCTTGGAATGAATTCTTCCCGATGTCGCGGCGAAGCCGCCATCAATAGCGAGGCATCACGGCCCAGCACATCGTCCTGCGTGTAACCAAAGATGGCGCTGGCGGCAGGGTTGAACGATTCGATCCGTCCCTTGGTATCGACGGTGATGAAGCCGTCGACTAGATTGTCGAGAATCGCCTGCTTGTGCTGGGCGGCCTCGCGCAAGGCCTTGCGGCCGGAACGCAATTCCATCTCCGCCTGCTTGCTCTGGGTGATGTTGGTATGGCTGATCACAGCGCCGCGCCGCTCACCCCGCATCGGCGTCACATTGATGCGGAACCAGCGCGGCTCCTTGGCCGTATGGCTGGGGTAGTCAACCTGGAACTCCTGCTGCGTGCCGCTCAACACCGCCCGGATGCCGTTCTGGGTGAGCAGCGCCTCCTTTTGATTCGGCTCGCCATGCACCTGGGTGAAGATCGCCAGATAGTCGAGACCGACCGGATCAGTCAAGGCGGTAGGAGCTTGACTGGCCTGCACAAAGCGCTTCCAGGCCCCATTGACTGCGAGCACTAGGCCCTGTGGATCAAGCACGGCGATATGTTCACCAACCGAATTCATCACCGCCTGGTTGAAATCCTCGCTCAGGCGCAGCTTTTGCTCGGTCACTTTGAGGCGGTGGATTTCGCTGACCACGACCCGCAAGCCCGACCCCGCATCGTCGCTGGCGGTCAGTTGCACCCAAATCTGGCTGCCATCGGCCTTGCGCAGGCGGAATTCGCCTGATCGTGCCTGCTTGTCCTGATGCAATTGCCGGCACAGCAGGTAAAAATTGTCCTGATCTTGGCGGTCGAAACAGGGTGTCAGCGAGCGCTGCAGCAAGTCCTCGCGGCTCAGACCCAACATCGTCGACAGGGTCAGATTGGCCTGCTGGACCAGACCCTGGCTGTCGATCAGGCAATAGCCAACCGGGGCCTGATCGTAGAGTTCGACATAACCGGCCTTGCTGGCTTCGAGTTCTTGCTGTACCCGGCGCAGCTCCTCGTTCTGCATCTCCAGTTCGATCTGATGCAGTTGCAGATCCTGCAGCAATTGCTGCAGATCCTGCGGCGCCATGGCATCCGGCGCCGTTGCATGGCCGCTGCGAAGGGCGGTTTCGGCCAGGCGCTGCAACGCCCCGGCATCGGCGCTATCAACCAGATAGCGGTCATCGACAACCTTGAATGGTTTCACTTCGACTCGTTCACAGTGGCAGCCCGCTCGGTGTTCGCAATCGCATAGACCTCACCGGTCTCGTTCTTCAGCGGCGTGGCGACGGTCGAGACGGTGATCATGGTGCCTGATTTTGTCAGTCTTGGCGTGCTGTAGGGTTGCAGAATTTGTGCCTTGCTCAACTGCAACAACTTGTCCATGGCCTGCTCTCTGAGTTCCGGCACGATCAGATCAATCCTGTTCATCGTCAAGGCCTCCGCCTCACTCCAGCCATAAAGGCGTTCCGCCCCCGGGTTCCAGGCCAGGATACGGCCGTTCAAATCATGCACGCTGATGGCGTCGTTGGCATCGCGGATGATCGCTGCGAGACGCTGCAACTCCAGCGACGATTGTCGCAGCGCTGCCTCGGCCTGTTTCAGTTCACTGATGTCGACAAAGGTCATTACTGCGCCTTCGATCACGTTTTCAAGCGTTCTATAAGGCTGGATCCTCAGCATATACCAGCGGCCTTGCAGCGATTGCACCTCGATGGCCAGCGGTGTCAGATGGTCGAGAACATCCTGCAAGTCCCTGGCCACGCGGTCATAGCCGACCAGGTTGTTGACGATATGGCTGACCGGTCGACCGATGTCGCTGAGGATCAGGTTGATGATTTCGCTGGCCGCAGGCGTGAAGCGAAGGATGCGCAGTTGATGGTCGACGAACACCGTGCCGATGCCGGTGCCGGCGAGCAAATTGTTCATGTCGTTATTGGCCCGCGAAAGGTCCTGCACCTTGGTCTGCAACTCGGTGTTGACAGTCGCCAGCTCTTCATTGACCGATTGCAACTCCTCCTTGGAAGTCTCCAACTCTTCGTTGGTCGACTGCAGTTCCTCGTTGACCGATTGCATTTCCTCGACCGCTGACTTGAGCTCCTCGTTGGCCCTTTGCAGCGCCTCTTGGCCGCTCAGCAGGAAGTCATCCTTGGAGCACAATTCCTGCTCCAGCGCTGCAATATGTTTTTCAGCTTCGACCAGGTCCGGCTGCCCCGGCGTCGCCCCCGGCGCCGCATTCAGATCAACCTCCGGCAAAGGGCTGTCGGCCAACATCAGCATGAAAAGATTCGCTTCCGGCGCTGCCGGCTTGGGCTGACTCAGTGGGTAGATGGTCAGGTCAACCAGGGTGTAATTGCCATTGGTCTTGACACTCAGCTGGTTGACTGCAGCCTGCTGCTGGCTGGCCACGACCCGGCGCAAAGTTGCCGCCAACGGCGCGCGCAGGCCTTCGCGGGCCATCTTCAGAATATTGCTGGGACCGGTTTCGCCCGATGCAGGCTCCAGGTATTTGCCGCTGCGTCCATGTAGGTACAGGACATCGCCACGTTCGTCGAGCAGGGCAGAAACAGGGGCTAAGTGGCGCAGGATCGACTGTTCGGCAATTTCGCGCAGGGTCGGCTTGGCTGTTGGCAGGGGCTTGCCTGGCTGTCTGGCCGTAAAACTCCGGTCGACCTGGTTAGGCAGCCGCCACAAGCTGGTCGGCGGTTTATCGACAACATCGGAGCTGCGCTGAAACAATTTGGCCTTGCCCTTGATCGGCGAGAAAAGCCGTTCAAATTCGCCGACGCCTTCTGAATTACCCAGAAACAGCCAGCCGCCCGGCTTGATCGCATAATGAAACAGCGGGATCAGTCTTTTCTGCAAGTCCAGGTCCAGATAGATCAACAGATTCCGGCAGCTGATCAGGTCGATACGGGAGAATGGAGGATCTTTCAGGACGTCGTGCTCCGAAAAAATCACCATGTCGCGAATGCTTTTCAGAACCCTCCATTGGCCATTGGCTTCACCACTGAAGAACCGCTTCAGACGTTCTGGCGCCACGTCTGCGGCGATATTGGCCGGGTAAAGCCCTGCACGGGCGAAGGCAATCGCTCGGGGGTCGAGATCGGTTGCGAACAGTTGCACCGGAACATGACAGCTCATCTTCGTCATCTGCTCCATCAGCAGCATGCCGATCGAGTAGGTCTCTTCGCCGGTCGAGCAGCCGGCAACCCAGATACGGATCGGGTCATCGCTCAGGCGGTCGCGCAGGAGCTGGGCAATGACTTCATTCTCAAAGGTCTGGAAAGCCGCCGAATCGCGAAAGAAACTGGTCACGCCGATCAGCAATTCGCGAAACAAGGCGTCGACCTCATCCGGTGCCTGCTGCAGATACGTGGCGTAAATGCTGATTGATTCGATCTGGTGCACGGCCATGCGGCGCTCGATGCGACGGTAGATCGTGCTCGGTTTGTATTGGGAGAAGTCATGTCCCGTCTGGTTGCGCAGGAGCAGGAAGATTTTTCTGCGCGCGCTCTCGATCTGCTGCGGCGGCAGGTTTGAGGTCGGCCCTAGTCGGCCCAAAGCCTGGTTCACATAGAGGGCCAATTTGGCTGGCATTTCGGCTGGGGGCAACTGGAAGTCGACCAGGCCGGTGGCGATAGCGCTTTTGGGCATGCCGTCGAACTCCGCCGAAGTGGGCAACTGAGCCATCGCCAAGCCGCCTTCGCCCTTGATCGCCCGCAGGCCCAAGGTGCCGTCGCTGCCCGTGCCGGAAAGGACGATGCCGATCGCATGGTCTCCCAGGCCATCTGCCAGCGAACGAAAAAAGAAATCAATCGGCAGGCGCTGGCCGCGCGGCGCAAGGGGAGCCAGCAACTGCAAGTGGCCGTTCGCAAAAGCCATATCCCACCCTGGAGGAATGATGTAAGCGCAGTTGACCTGCACGGGTATGCCGTCCTCGACCTCATACACCCGCAAGCTGGTGTAGCGCCGGATCAACTCGGCCAGCAAGCTCTTGTGGTCGGGCGCCAGATGCTGGACCAACACATAGGCCATGTCAGGTAACTTCTCTCTGGGAATGCCGGAGAGGAAAGCCTCGAAGGCTGCCAGACCGCCGGCCGATGCACCGATGCCGACGACCGGAAAGTCCAGCGTCGATCGGGCTGGCGTTTGACCATCAACAGCAGCGTTGATGTCGACCGTTGGGCCCGTTTTTATGTCTTGTTGCGGGGGCAAATACTCAGGTTCTTGGTTCTTTTCCATTCCGGCTCCTGCGGCGAATGGCGCCGATCATGGCATGACTTTGGCACCGATATTTGCGGATCGACAGCGCTGAAGCTGAAAGCTTGCCGCCCGGCGGACCGCTGCAGCGAATGGTTTTCTGGATTCCCGGTCCGACGGATTGATTGCCAGCCATTGAACATGCTTGGTCCTGCTGAAAACTTGTCAAATAGGCAATTAGTTCACCTCGGATGCCGGTTGACAGCAAGTAGAATAGCTGTCGATTTGTGCACGATCCAGGCACAAGACTTCCGGGATGATGTCGGCCGATCCCAACTGCAATGCTTTGTCCTTGCGAATAGATGAACGGGCCGAAGTGAACTTGAAAATTAGCTATGTTCAAAGAATTGATGGCGGTATTGCTGGGCACGTCCACGGAAGTGGAAAAGTCGCCGATGGAGCAATGCAATGACGCCGCGTATACGATTGAAAAGGGTTTTGAGCGCAGCTTCAAGGTCGAGATGGCACGCCGCCAATATGGCGACGATGCAGCATCCTTTGCCAACCTGGTGACCCAAGCGGTGTTCAACTTCACCGCGATCGAGTTTGACCGCGACGCGAGCAAGGATTTCCGCGAGATCGCCGCACTTGAATACTCGAATGCCGCCAAGCATCAAAAGATCCAACCCGAGGTACTGACCAGGGTGCTCGTGCATCGCGCCAGCGTGCTGCAGACGCCGCTGGACGAATTCAAGTTGCACATGATGATGCTCTGGCAGCGTCAAATCGCCGCTGTGGGCCGGTTTACGCCCGATGAGGGTTATTCCCTACTGGAACATCTGCCCTATGTGAAGGTGCTGATGGGCATGGCGGTGACAGACCTCGAGATCGAACGTTTTGCCAAGATCTGGACAGCGCCGGTTGTGCCGCCAGTTGTTGCTGACGAGGCGTTGCCTGATGCGCTGGCCGATGCAGCGGCTGTTGTTACGCCCGAAGCAGCCCCAACGGAAGCAACGGAGCAACCGTTGGCGTCCTGAACCACCTGGTCAGACCGACCGCCTTCAAGGAAATATTTCGCTGGACTTATGACTACTGTATAAAAATACAGTATATTCAGGGCACCTGCTGGGCCAATCGTGGTTCAGTCCGATGTCCTGGAGAACCAAGATGCTTTCTACCCGCAAAATCACGAGTCTAAGCAAAGATCCGCAGAACTGGATCCTGGTCATTGGCATGCTGTCGGTGCTTGGTCTGACAAGCGGCGCGTTTGAACCGGTCGACCCGGCGAGGGATGCCATTTCGGTGCAGGCGGCCCATCAGCCTGCCAATACAGACCGGACAGCCGACTCCGACTCCTGAGTCCGGGTCCGGGTCCGGGTCCGGGACACCGGTTGGCGCAACCTTGTGGTCCGACCCGAGCGAGTTACTCCTTGCATACGGTACTTGGCGAACGGCGAACGGCCTTAAAGCATCCCAAGGTAAACCCGCTGTACCCCCGTGATCAAAGGATTGACAATCCAGGCGTCGCCACGTTGCGACAATGCCTTGGGTTAGACTCAAGCCGGATAATTGTCCAGCAGTCACGCTCATCAGTAGCTAGAACGGAACGAGTCAAAATATGCCCGCATCACTTGCTGGAAATAGTCCGTCGAATAGCCTCGCCAAGAGGGTTTTCACCATTCCGACGAGCTCTGCGTTTCAACGCTGGGTTTCAGTCATCAATTTCTGGATCTTCGTTTCCTGTCTCTCCCTTGCCGGCGAAACAGTCGAACCTTATGCCACGGCCTACCACAGTTGGTTCACCTTCGTTGAATACACTGCCGTGCTGTTTTTCACCATCGACTATCTCGGCAACATCTATTACGCCCCGAACCGGGTCAAATATTTCTTCAGTTTCTGGGGTCTGGTCGACCTGATTTCGATCCTTCCGACCTACCTGCAGGTGATGAATCTCAGCTCGCTGCAGGGCACCAAGGTTCTGCGGGTCTTGCGAGTCGTGCGGGTCCTGCGAGTACTCAAGATGGCCCGCATTGCGCTGCAGAACATCAGTAGCATGGTACAGAGGTCAAATCCGATCCTGACCAACCTGAAGATCTATTTCATCGCCTTGTTTTCAGTCGTGATGATTTCCAGCACCCTGATGTACTACGTCGAAGGTGGCTTGTACTCGCCCGAGTCGATGGCCCATGGTCAGGAAAAGCACGATGCCCATCTATTGCTCAACCCGCTGCCTGCCAATGCACTGCCCGAGGCATTGAAGTACATGCCGACCGATCCGATCAGCGATAACCCGATTCCCGAGGACAAGCGCTTCTTTACCTCGATTCCGGCGGCGATGTGGTGGTGCATGGTGACCTTGACCACCACCGGTTACGGCGACATGTTCCCGGTCACATTCGGAGGACGAGTGATCGCCTCGATCACGATGTTGCTCGGCTTGGTTCTGTTTGGTATTTTGTTGAATATCGTAGGCAAAACCATCATGGTACTGTTGTTCGGCGAGCATCTGACTGCTGATGAAGTCACCGTGGCCAAGCGTGAGGTAATTCTCAAATTGATGGTCGACCGGAAATGGATCGACCCATCCCGTGTGCATGAACTCGAACGAATGTCGGAAGACGAACTGATCAGCCGACTGAAGAATCTCTGATCGGTTGCGCGGCAAACCTCGCCCTTCAGGGCGGGGTCAAGAGCGCGGACGGCGAAACCGTCCGGTTTGGAGTGTCTAGTGTGGTGTTTGCTGCTGTTCGATGAAGTGGGCAGCGGCCAATAAGCCGCTGCAAAACTTCAAAGCTCGAATCCGGCAACTCACACGCCGCCCGGTAGGGCACAGTATGGGGCAAGTGGTAGAAAAGCTGAGGCCCTACATGTTGAGATGGAAGGGGTACTTCTGGCTGGCGCACACACCAAAAGTCTGGCCAAAGCTGGACGAGGGGCTGCGTCACCGCCTGAGGGCCCTCCAGCTCAAGCAATGGAAAAGGCCGCAGACGATTTACCGCGAACTCAAGGCACGGGGAGCATCGGACGGTGTGGCCAAGCGAGTGGCGGGCAATAGCCGCTGCTGGTGGCGCAACGGCGACGGATTGATCAAGACGGTGCTGACGATTGCTTACTTTGACAGGCTGGGATTACCAAGACTGTCATGACCTCAAACGCTCGAATCGCCGGGTGCGGACCCGCATGCCCGGTGGTGTGGCAGGGGCGGCTGCGATCATCGTGGCCCCCTATGCCGATTGGCGATCGCTTTGCGGGGGCAGGGAAGCCCTATTGCTGCAACAACTGACGATGGGTTGCCTGCAAAGCCGGGCCTGGTGAGACACCGAGTTGTTCGCGAAACAACGCCCGGATCCTTTCGTAGGCCTGCAGAGCCTCGGCGCGGTTGCCGCCAGCATCCAGCACCAACATCAACAGTTTGCAAGCGCTTTCCCGCAAGGGACTCAATTCAATCACCCTGCGGGCCGCACGTTCTGCCGTCAACAATTCTGCGCCGCCCAGATTGAACCCGCTGGCAGCAGTGCATTCGTTGGCCCGCATCTGCACATCGAACAATCTGCCGCGCATGCCTTGCACCCAGGGGTGCTCAAAGCCCGCCATGAAAGCACGCGCGGAAATATGCACTGCCACCTGGGCCGGCCCCCACGCGCCGAGCCAATCCCTGGCACTGATTGCCGATTCAGCGCGGTGCAAGCTCGTTTGCGCGACCTCGATGTCGACCCATGAGTTATCAGGCAAGACCAGTTGCAAATCCTGTTTGCCCAGCAACAGATCCTTGCCAACGAGTTTTCTGAGTTTGGCAAGCAAGGCCGCCAAAGCAATTTCCGGATCCTCAGGAAAAAATTCTGGCCACAATATCTTGGCCAGTTCGGCCCGGGTATTGGACTGACTTCGCCTTGTCACCAGATTGGCAAACAGCAAGCGGCCCTGCCGCCCGGGAAAACCCTCATCAATTCGTTGCCCATTGATCCGCGCCGAGAACTTTCCACACAGGTGAATCCGGGTTTCACCCACAGACGCCAATGTTTCACCAATGTCTTGAATAGCCATTCGCTTAATGTAGTGCAATACTCGGAAAAATCGATTTAAAAGGAGGCCTTATGGGAAAAGTGATTCATTGCGAATGCGGGCTGATTACCCGCAAAGACACGGATAACGAGTTGATCGAAGCCATCATCGAACATGTGGATCTTGCTCATCCGGACTTGGTTGGCAAGCTGAGTCGCGAAGACATCCTGTCCATGGCCGTAGAGGCCTGATCGTTCGATTGGACCTGCCGCTTGCCAACTGAAACAGCTTGAAGTCGCGCGCCCTGTTACGAAAAAATATTTCGTTCGGGAATTTCATTCAACCCCAAGGAGATCACGGTTTTACCGGTGTCAACACCCTTGACAAGGTGGCACAAATAAGTTCGGCAATGGGTACAGCCGGCCGGATTGCCAGCAAGTTCAAGGCTTCCAAATAGTAATCTTTCGCATAATTTTCTACCAACCAAGGAAACAAAATGGACCAATACCAGACTTTATCTCTGTTGCACATTGCCCTGATTCAAAACGCTCTGTACACCATCGGTATCTTTTTCCTGTTGTGGGTGACCTTCCGGTTCGCTAGCCAGGTCCGGGGCAATCAAGGCACTGTTTTGTCAAAAGTGTTGGTGACGCTGTTCGGCCTGCTGGTGTTCTGGCAAGGTCTGATCGTGTTTGCAAACCGGATATTCTCGATCGGCGTTGCCACCAAGAGTTTGAATGCGATCAAGGCATCGGGGCAGGCGCTGAGCGTGCATGCCGAAGCCTTTCTGAGCCTGCCTTTTGTTCCGGCGGGCGGCGAACTGCGCTTCAGTTTGACTGGCGACTCGGGCAGCGTCATCTGGTGGCTGCTGGTGACCATCATGCTGGTCGCAGTCGTCTGGATGCCGGTGAAGAAACCCGCCTGATCAAGTTCAATCATTTGCTCTGAGGCCAGCAGTTGGCATCAGAGCGCGGATAAGGATTGCATATGAATACCGGACTTTTTTACCTCAATGTCTTTGGCGCTTTTGTCATCGTCGTCATGCTCGTTCAGGTGCTGGCGGCGATGCAGCAATTGGGCTTACCGGCCTTGGCTGGCAACCGCGACGATCTGACTTTGAGCGGATTTGCCGGGCGCATCGAGCGCGCCTTGAACAACTCCTTGATCGCACTGGCGATGATTACGCCGGCAGTTCTGGCACTCCACTTCACTGGCTTCGCCACCGCCAGTACGGCGCTTGCAGTCCAGATCTTCCTGGTCGCAAGAATCTCCTATGTCATCCTCTACAGCCTCGGGATCCCCTGGCTTCGCACCGGTGTCTGGCTTGTCGGTTTTTTCTGCACCGCCTTTTTGTACTCGGCAGCGCTCAAGATCCCGATTGCATGAAGTGACGTGCAGCGCCGACACAGCGGTGCTGCACGCCGGCCGGTTGACCCGGTCTGGGAACTGAACAGGCAGTAATTTGCGAGTAGGCCGAGGGACTGATGAAGTCCAGATCGAAGTCAAGTGCTCGCGTCTTGAACATCGGGGTTTGAGCCTGTTGTGATGCGCGACCCGTGTAGACTCAAACAATGACAAACCCGACTTCAACGCCCGGACTTGGAAAGGCCTGGGCGGAGCAGGTTGCAGTGCCGGCCAGCGTGGAGATGTTGGTGCGTTCGTTCGTCGACGCAGCTTGTGACGGAGCCGCCGGTCTTGCACTCCATGCGCTGCACGCCCTGGATGCACGGGTTTATCGAGCCGGCGCCTGGTGTCCGTTAGGCGACGAGGCAGCCTACGCAACTGCCCACCAATTGGCCCATGAGCGGGGAAATGGAGCGTTGCCATTGTTCCTCGAGGCCACGGCGCTCAGCTGGAGGCCCGAAAAAAATGCGGCTGTCGGTGTCGCCTGGTTTGTTGCCCGGGAATCCCATTCGGGTCACGACGTTGTCGGCGCGATAGGTATACAGACCGGGGGCGAATTGCGTATCGCCTGGGCAACGCTCGCGGAACAGCCCTGCGCCTGGTCTTTTTCCGATGGCCTTGCAAGGATGCTCGGAACCTTCGCCTGGATGGACTTGCGCGAGCCGGCAGCTGCGCGTACGGCATTGGATGCGTCCTGGTTCCGGATGCACTGGCTGCCGAACACCCCATTGACGGCCCTACCGGGCACGAGGTTCTCCTGTCGTGGATCGACGACCTGCTGTCGTCAGGAGTACACAGTCGCATTGCCCGCAGCGGCCCAGTTGCTTGTTGACGCCTTGCCCTGGGAAAGACTGGCCCCCCATCTCTTGGGCACTAGGCTGCAACCGTTCGGAGACGGACTCGTCGAGCTCAAAGGCAAGCACGAAGCTTGTCGGTTCCTCGGTTCCCGCAACGAGTGCGTCATCCACGCCGAACTCGGCTACCAGCCCTTCGCTCCCTGCGCCGCCTTTCCTTTTTCCTTCACCTTGACGCCTGAGGGCGTCGATGTTACCGCCAGTCTGACCTGCGACAGCGTCTGCGAAGGAAGCGGAGCGCCACTCGGTGAGCGCGACAAAGATTTGCGGCAGCGCCTCGCGATTGCCCCCTTGCGGTCAACCGCAACCTACCGGCTTGCGCCCGACAAGGCTGTCGACTGGAACGTATTCCGCGATGCCGAAACGCTGCTGCGGCAGATCCTCGGTCTAGCAGACATACCGCTGCAGCGCCGGCTTTATCTCGGTTTGCGAGCCCTCGAGGCCTTGGTCATCGGAGATGATCTAAGGCTCGAGGAATGGCTGTCAAGCTCACCCCCCGAACTCGATCCGGCCCTGCATGAACAGATTGGAGAGTTCCTCGATCGGATCATGCAATGGGACCGCGTGGCCTTTTCGGGCCTGCTCCGATCCGTGCCACGTGATTTGCGGCATCGGGACCTTCGCGGAGAGTCAAGGCTTGCCGCAACGCTGATCTCGATGCACTTCAGCAAGGTCTACTCGTACGAGTTCGACCTTGTGACAGCGAATAACCTCGGAATCCTCGCCTACCTTCTCGCACTCAGCTGGGAGAGGAACTTTCCCGGCGGTCTTGACGAGTTACGTTGGAAGGACCTGGCGATGCTCTGTAGCCACGGATTACTCGGTTCACTGCTGGGGCCGGATTCGTCGCCGGGCAATCGGGCGCTGCTTGGAACCCCTCAGTTCGGGGAATGGGTTCTCGCTTACGCACAAGCCTAAAGCAGATGGGCCCTGCCTCAAAAAATGAGCTTGTCCGGGTCTCACCAGCTTGAAGAGAAAATACCAGCGAAAAACTGTGTCGCAAGCGAACCTAGGGCGTTCACTAACTCGCGCTGGACAGCACGTGCGTATCGTCATGGCGGTATAGAACTGGCCACAGCAGGCCTCTGCCAACCTGAAAAACGCACACGCTCGACCAACACCATGTGCGGCAGCGTCAGGGCCGCCAGCGCCACAAAGAGCAGTTTGAACATGCGTTCGTCCGTTGACGAAGGGGGTAACAAATACCACCCCAGTACGCTCAAAACGAGAACAGCCAACAACGGCAAAACGGCCACCAGTGCCATCCGCCTTGGCGCCACACCAGCCTATAGCTGGGTTCGCAAAATGTGCCGCGGACTGTGCATAGTGCAGAAATAAATCGCAAAACCGAGCAATGGCGTTGCAGTCAATTTCAACGAACCGACCGCCATGATTTCCAGCGCCAGCAGACCGTCGCGCCATTCAACATCATGCCGAACTCCCTGAAAAAGCATGAACAGTTGGTAATAGAAGGCCTTACGGCGTTTCACTCATCTTGACATCCTCCCCGCCCTAAAGGGCGGGGATTCCCTCTACAGGGGCTGCATGTCCGCAGCCGGCTCTGAACTTTGACAGGATATTGCGAGCAGCGTTCACATCACGATCATGCAAACCCTCACACC
>CAIJIT010000354.1 GCA_903820745.1 uncultured Burkholderiales bacterium | reverse complement strand
TTGCGGAAAGCTGGCTTGATAGCCTTCGATGCCATGGCAGCCGATGCACATGGCGATTTTTTTCTGGCCGGCGGCAACATCCTGGGCCTGAACGGAGGTACTGAGGCCGAACAAAGCGGCAAAAGCAAGAGTAGCGGTTGAGATCTGCAGCAGTTTTTTCATGGTCACCGGGAGTCGTGGTCTGTTTCCGGCATCGATTATAGAGGTCACATCTATACTCCAGCCCTGCACCTCAGCGCTTGACCACAACCATGAAATTTGAAGGCTCGGACCAATACATCGCCACCGCCGATCTGATGCTCGCGGTCAACGCAGCCCGGACCTTGCAACGCCCGCTGCTGGTCAAGGGCGAACCCGGCACCGGCAAAACCATGCTGGCCGAGGAAGTGGCGCAAGCGCTGGGCATCCCGCTGTTGCAATGGCATATCAAATCGACCACCAAGGCCCAGCAAGGGCTCTATGAGTACGACGCGGTGAGCCGCTTGCGCGACAGCCAACTGGCCGGCATCGAGGGCTCGGAAAAAGTCCGCAACATCGAGAACTACATCGTCAAGGGCGTGCTCTGGCAAGCATTCGAAGCCGACCAACCGGTGGCACTTCTGATCGACGAAATCGACAAGGCCGACATCGAATTCCCCAACGACCTGCTGCGCGAAATCGACCGCATGGAGTTCTATGTCTACGAAACGCGCCAGCTGATCAAGGCCCGGCACCGGCCACTGGTGTTCATCACCTCGAACAACGAGAAGGAACTGCCCGACGCGTTCTTGCGCCGCTGCTTCTTCCACTACATCAAGTTCCCCGAAGCCGAGACCATGCAGCGCATCGTCGATGTGCATTTCCCGGGCCTGAAAAAAGAACTGCTGGCGGCCGCCTTGAAGACTTTCTTCGAAGTGCGCGGTCTGCCCGGCTTGAAGAAAAAACCGTCGACCTCGGAGCTGCTCGACTGGCTCAAGCTGCTGCTGGCTGAAGACATCTCGGCCGAAGCGCTACGCAGCCCGGACGAGCGCGTCTCGATCCCGCCGCTGGTCGGCGCGTTGTTGAAAAACGAGCAGGACCTGACCTTGTTCGAGAAGCTGGTCTTCATGCAGCGGCACAACCGCTGATGGATGCAGAGCTGAAGAAGGCCCTGCACTTGGGCCTGGCCGATGCGCTGGGTTTCGTGCTCGGTGCGATTGCCGGCTGGCAGCTCGGTCTGCGCCTCGGTTTTGATTTCGTCAACAACCCCGATTGGGGCGGACCGCAGATCTTCGGCCTGCTGTTGATCGTCGCCGGTTGCGGCGCCGGGCGCTGGTTTTTTCGCAGCCTGCTGGCCAGAGTCACCAAGTGAGCGAGTTGCTGACCGCTGTCACATTGAGCGGCCAGCAGGTCCGCCTTGAACCGCTGCAGGCCAGCCATTGCGCAGGTTTGCAGGAGGCAGTGCGCGACGGCGAGCTATGGCGACTCTGGTACACCTCAGTGCCCAAGCCCGACGCGATGGCGGCTGAAATCACTCGGCGGCTCGCTCTGCATTCGCGCGGCACGATGCTGCCCTTCACGGTCTGCAACGCCGAGGGCCGGATCGTCGGCATGACCACCTATATGAACATCGACCGCGTCAACCGGCGGGTCGAAATCGGCTCGACCTGGTTGGCTGCGAGCTGCCAGCGCGGCCCCATGAACACCGAAGCCAAGCTGCTGCTGCTCGGGCATGCTTTCGAGAAACTCGACTGCATCGCGGTCGAATTCCGCACCCACCGCTTGAATCTGCAAAGCCGGCGCGCGATCGAACGCCTGGGTGCGCAGCTCGACGGCATGCTGCGTGCGCATCAGCGCAGCGCTGACGGCACGCTGCGCGACACCGCCGTCTACAGCATCACCGCGCCTGAATGGCCTGTCATCCGCTCGCATCTGCAATGGCAAATGAACAAAACAAGGACCGAATCATGAGCAAGATTTTTGATGTCGAAGCGCTCTGGCAACTCGAGCGGGTCGGCCCGCCGAGCCTGTCACCCGATGGCCTGCAGGCCGTGGCCAGCATCGCCAGCTATTCGATGGAAGACAACAAGGGCCAGTCCAGCCTGTACCTGCTGTCGACCCAAGGCCTGCCGCCCAAGCGCTTGACCAGCGCCGGCGACAAGGATGGCCAGGCGCAATGGAGCCCCAGCGGCGAGCAGATCGCCTTCATCGCGCGCCGCGAGCAAGAAGGCGCCAAGGACGAAGAAGCCCAGCTCTATCTGATCGCACCCGATGGCGGCGAAGCCAGGCGACTGGGCCCTGTCGCAACCGGTGTCGAATCGTTCAAATGGTTCCCCGACGGCCGCCGCATCGCCTTCGTCTCCTGGGTCTGGCCGGCATTGAAAGGCGCTGCAGCCCAGGCCAAGGCCTTGAAGGAGTTCAAGGGCCGCAAGGACAGCGGCTATCTGACCAGCGAAGCCGTCTACCGCCATTGGGACCACCATGTGCCGATGGGCCGGCATGCGCATCTGCACATCATCGACACCACCACCGGCAAGACCCGCGACTTGTTCGAAGGCAGCGACTTCGAGCTCAGCCGGGCCGAGCCCGATGCCAACTGCTTCGACATCTCGCCCGATGGCAGCCAGATTGTTTTTGCCTTCGACCCGGGCCAGGAAAAACGCCAGGACAGCCGCTATGCGCTGGCTGAAATTTCGCTGAAAAGCGGCAGCATCAAGACCTTGCTGCAAGACAAGGACTGGGACCTGCAAGCGCCGCGCTACAGCCATGGCGGCGCGCATCTGGCTTTCCTGGCCAGCCACCATGGCTTCAAGCACACCATGCCGGCGCAACTGGCCGTGCTTGACCAGCAGGGCCAATGGGCGGTGCTGTCGGAAGCATGGGACCATGAAGTGACCGCGCCGCTGGTCTGGGCCGACGATGATCTGTCGATGCTGTTCGGCGCGGAAGAGCGCGGCCGGCGTCATTTATGGCGTTTCGATCTGGCCAAGCGGCAGGCGCAGAGGCTGTTCGAAGGCGGCAACGCGACCAGTTTTTCCAAGGCGGGCGACGTCATCGTCGTCAACCATGACGGCGTGCAGCATCCGCCGCGCTTGTCGGTGCTCGACGGCAGCAAACCCGCGCAGCGGATCGAACAGTTCAACGATCAACAGCTGGCCAAGTTCAAGTTCTCGCGCCATGAAGAGGTGTTCTACAAGGGGGCCAAGGAAGAGCAGGTGCAGATGTGGGTGATCTACCCGCCCGACTTTGATGCGAAGAAGAAATACCCGGTCATGCAGGTGATCCATGGCGGGCCGCATACCGCTTTCGGCGACAGCTGGCATTGGCGCTGGAACCACCAGGCTTTTGCCGCGCAAGGCTATGTCGTGGCCTGCGTCAATTACCACGGCAGCTCGAGCTTCGGCCATGAATTCCTCGACTCGATCACGCACCGCTGGGGCGAGCTGGAATTGCAGGATGTCGAAGCCGGCACCTACTGGCTGCTGAAAAAGCGCTGGGTCGACAAGAAACGCATCTTCGCCACCGGTGGCAGCTATGGCGGCTATATGGTCGCGTGGATGAACGGCCATGTAAAAGCCGGCCGCTACCAAGCTTATATCTGCCATGCCGGCTGCTTTGACTGGCAAGCGATGTTTGCCGACGATGCCTACACCTGGCATGCGAAGGAACTCGGCGCCTGGTACTGGGACGACCCGGCCAAGATCGCCGCCCAAAGCCCGCACAGCTTTGCCCAGCATATGCAGACGCCGACCCTGGTGATTCACGGTGCGATGGACTACCGCGTGCCCGATGCGCAAGGGCTGGCTTACTACAACACCTTGAAGGCGCTGCAGGTCGATGCGCGCTTGCTCTGGTACCCGGATGAAAACCACTGGATCCTGAAGCCGCAGAACAGCCGGCAGTGGTACGGCGAGTACTTTGCCTGGCTCAAAAAATACGATCCGTCCACAAACGTCAAGACCCAAAGCTGAACCACGCGCCGCGACGGCGACGTGGATAATCGAGCGATCCACTTCTCCCCAAGCCTGCCATGCTGATCAAATTCTTCTACACCCTGCGCGCGGCCAAGCTGCCGGTCTCGGTTGGGGAATTTCTGGCGCTGCTTGAAGGCCTCAAGGCCGGCGTGATCGGTGCCGAAGGTGCGGCTTCGGTCGATGATTTTTATTACCTCGCGCGCACCACGCTGGTCAAGAACGAGACGCTGTATGACAAGTTCGACCGCGCTTTTGCGGCCTATTTCAAGGGTGTCGAGCTGCTCACCGATTTCAGCAAGGATGTGCCGCTGGAATGGCTGCGCAAGCATCTGGAGCTGGAGCTGACGCCCGAGCAGAAAGCGCAGATCGAAAAGCTCGGCTGGGACGAGCTGATGGCGACCCTCAAAAAGCGCTTCGAAGAACAAAAGGAGCGCCACGAAGGCGGGTCGAAATGGATCGGCACCGGCGGCACCAGCCCCTTCGGGCATAGCGGCTACAACCCGCAAGGCATCCGCATCGGCGGCGCCAGCAAGAACAAGAGCGCGGTGAAGGTCTGGGAACAGCGCGCCTACAAGGATTACGACGACAACCTTGAGCTCGGCACGCGCAATATCCAGGTGGCGCTGCGCCGTCTGCGCCGTTTCGCGCGCGAAGGCTCGGAGCTCGAGCTCGACCTCGATGACACCATCCACAAGACCGCCGCCAATGCCGGCATGCTCGACATCCGCATGGTGCCCGAGCGCCACAACAAAGTCAAAGTGCTGCTCTTGATGGATGTCGGCGGCACGATGGACGAGCATATCCACCGCGTCGAGGAATTGTTCTCTGCCGCCAAGAGCCAGTTCAAGCATCTGGAGTTCTATTACTTCCACAACTGCGTCTATGACTTCATGTGGAGGAACAACCGCCGCCGGTTCGCCGAGAAATTCTCGACCTGGGACATCATCCGCAAGTACAACCGCGACTACAAACTGATCTTTGTTGGCGACGCAACGATGAGCCCTTACGAGATCCTGCAGCCAGGCGGAAGCGTTGAATACAACAACGAGGAAACCGGCGCCGAATGGCTGCAGCGGCTGCTCAATGCTTTCCCCAAACATGCCTGGATCAACCCCGAGCCGCAGGGTGTCTGGCAATACCGGCAGAGCATCGCGTTGATCCAGCAACTGGTGCATCAGCGCATGCATCCGTTGACGCTGGCCGGCCTTGAATCTGCGATGCGCAGCCTGAGCAAATGAAATCGACATGGCATCCGGGCAAAGCCCTGGTGCAAGGTGGTTTTCTGGGTTTGACAGCGCTGGCCTTGGGAGGCTGCGCCAGCTTGGCCGAGATGTTCCCCGGCGCGGCAGCGGCCCGGGCAGCGCCATCAGCCACGCAGATCGCCGAATACCAACTGGATGTGCAGGCGCCGCCGGCGCTGCGGACGCTGTTGCTGGCTCATCTCGATCTGGCGCGCTATGCGCCGGCCGACCAGCATGTCAGCGCGCAGGAACTTGGCCGCCTGGCCGCGGCAGCGCCGCAACAGGCCCGCGAACTGGTCGAAACCGAGGGCTATTTCAACCCGCAGGTGACGGTCAACCTCAGCCAAGCGGTGCCGGCCAGCGTCACCCTCACCTTGATCCCCGGCCCTCAAGCCAGGGTCTCGAACACCCAGTTGAACTTTGCCGGTGCGATCGAATCGCCGGCAACAACCGGCGGTCTGCGGCAGAGGCTGCTGAGCCATTGGCCCATGCAGCCAGGCCATCTGTTTACCCAGAAAGCCTGGGCTGAGGCCAAGACGGCCCTGCTGAATCAGGCCCGGGCCCAGGGTTATCCGCTGGCCCATTGGGCCGCGACGGCCGCCCAGGTCAGGACCGAGACCAAC
>CAIJIT010000353.1 GCA_903820745.1 uncultured Burkholderiales bacterium | reverse complement strand
CGATCTGTGGGCCCGCTGGAGTCCACCCGCCTGGGCTCGGGTCCGTATTGGAACCTGGGCCGCGAACCACTCGAGGTGCGCGCGCGCGTCACCTGGACCGGCCCGGTGGGCGACGGCGCACAACTGCGCCTGGAGTCCGACCGCAACCTGGTCCAGATCATCACCATCCACCGCGCCAAAGGGCTCGAGTATCCGGTCGTGTTCTGCCCCTTCTTGTGGGATGGGCACCCGGGCGGATCAGCATCCGGCCCGGAAGGCCGCGAATATCACGAGGAAGATTTGCCGGTGATCGACTTGCGCTACAGCGATGAAATCGACAAGGCCGAAGATGGCGTAATCAAGGACAAGATCAAGCTCAGCCGCGCCGCCGAAAACCTGCGCCTGGTCTATGTGGCCCTGACCCGTGCCGTGCAGCGCTGCTACCTTGTCGTCGGCACCTACAGCGGCCGGGCCGGCAAGGACGGCAAGCCTGGCTCGACCGGCGAAAGCAATCGCAGCCTCCTGAACTGGCTGGTCGCCGGCCAAGGCCATGATGCGCAGCAATGGCTGAAAAAGAACAATCTCGAACCCCTGCAAATTGCCGCCGCATGGCAGGCATTTGCCGGCGCCAACCAACCGCAAGTGAACCTGGCAATGCTGCCGCAGCTGGCGCCAAATCCGTTCCAGCCGCTCGGGCCTGCCGCCGAGACCTTGGCCGCACTGGCCGCGCCGGCGCATATCCCGAGCGGCTGGCGGATTGGCAGCTACAGCAGCCTGGCCCATGGCGCCAGCCACGAAGGCGCTGCGGTCGACCATGACCTGCATGTGGCCGAAGTTGCGCCGAGCGAGGCCGGCGTGACCGCCGTGAAAACTGAGCGCGAAGACGACGACATCCTCGACTTTCCGCGCGGGCCGGTCGCTGGCGAATGTCTGCACGATGTCTTTGAGCGCATTGACTTCAGCGATCCAACGGGCTGGCCCGACGCGATCGCTGCGGCCTTGCGCAGCCGACCGCAAAAACTGGCCGGCGCCGACAGCGAAGCGCAGCGGCTGCCGAGGATGATCCAGCGCATGCTGGCCGAGTTGCTGCAGTCGAAATTGCCCGCTGGCTTCGCTCTGGCCGAAGTCAGGCGCGGGCGTCGCCTGGTCGAGCTTGAATTCAGCCTGCCGGCCAGACGTTTGACCGCCACCCGGCTGACTGCCTTGCTGCAGCGTCATGGCGTCAATGCGCCAGCGCTGGCCTTTGGCAGCCTTGATGGTTATCTGCGCGGCTTCATCGACTTGCTCTACGAGCATGGCGGCCGCTTCTATGTGCTCGATTGGAAGTCGAACCACCTCGGCGACAGCCAGGCCGACTATGGCCAGGCTTCGATGGCGCAAGCGATGGACGAGCACAACTACCATCTGCAATACCTGCTCTACACCGTGGCCGTGCACCGCTATCTGCAGCAGCGCATTGCCGGCTACCAGTACGAGCAGCATTTCGGCGGCGTGCAATACCTGTTCGTTCGCGGCGTGCGGCCGGAATGGATCGACGCCGAAGGCCGGGCCTGCGGCATCTTCGCCGCAAGGCCGACGCTGCAATTCATCGAGCAGCTCTCAGCGTTGATCGGCGCCCATGAGGTGAGCGCATGAACTCGACCGGAAGTGGATCAAGGCAAGGCACGCCCGCCGCGCTGCTGGCTGAAGGCTTTGCCAGCCATGCTGTGCAATGGGCAACGAGGCTGCAAAGCTGCAGCGCAGAGCAACTGGATTTGTTGCGCCATACAGCGCATGCCTTGAGCCTGGCGGCCAGTGAGGGCCATGTCTGCCTGGAACTGGGCGATTTGGCATCAAGGACCGATCTGGCTGAGCTGCGCAGCGCCCTGCTCGCTTCGGGCCTGGTCGGCACCCCCGAGGATGCCGGCGCAAAACCGATGGTTGTCGACGCGCAGAACCGGCTCTATCTGCACCGCTATTTCGACTATGAAAAGCGCCTGGCGCAGCGGCTGATGCGCGCCGCGCGGGCCGCGCCAGCCGCGGTCGACAGTGCCACGCGCGAGCGCCTGCAAGCCTTCTTCCCGGCCGATACGGCGCAGCCCCCAGATCACCCCAAAAGCCAGCCTGTAGGCCAGGTCGACTGGCTCGCCGAAGCAGCAGCCAGCCCTGAACGCAGGGTCGATTGGCAACAACTGGCCACCGCGCTGGCGCTGCGCCAGCGGCTGAGCATCATCAGCGGCGGACCCGGCACTGGCAAGACCACCACCTTGGTCAACTTGCTCGCCTGCCTGATCGCGCAGGATCCGGATTGCCGCATCGCGCTGGCCGCACCGACCGGCAAGGCCGCAGCCAGGATGACCGAGACAGTCATCGCGCGCTCAGCCCATCTGCCGCAGGACATCCGCGCCAAGCTGCCGGCCGATTCGTTCACCATCCACCGCCTGCTCGGCGTCACGCCGACCGGCTTCACCCATCACGCGGGCAACCGGCTGGCAATCGACGCGCTGGTGGTCGATGAAGCATCGATGCTCGATCTGGCGCTGGCGACCAAGCTGCTGGAAGCCGTGCCCGAGACCGCTCGCATCATCCTGCTCGGCGATAAAGACCAGCTCTCGGCAGTCGAGGCGGGCGCGGTGTTTTCCGACCTCAGCGCAGACCCGGGCTTGAGCGAAAACTGCAAGCAGGGTCTCGCCACACTCTGCGGACTGAGCCCCGCGCAGATCGTCCCGCCGTCGGCCATCCACGCCAGCGCGCTGCAGGATTCGGTCAGCTGGTTCAACCGCAACTTCCGCTTTGCCGCAGACTCGGGCATCGGCCGCCTCGCTGCCGACATCAAGGGCGGGCGCTCGGGGCCGGCGCTGGCCGGGCTGGGCAGCGGCGCTGATCAGTCAGTACGCTGGTTTGCTGAAGGCGCTGCCTTGCCCTGCCCGGCCACGCTGGCACTGATGCTGGCGGGTTACGCCGATTATTTAGAAGCGCTGCGCCACGACAGTTCAGACGCCGCGGCGATCACTGCGGCATTCGGCAAATTCCGCCTGCTCTGTGCGGTGCACGAAGGGCCGCGCGGCGTCACCGCGATCAACGAGCGGGTCACGCAGCATGCACGCAAGTTACTGGCCGCGATGCAGCCAGGCAGCAACGACACGCGGCAGCCCTGGTATACCGGCCGACCGGTGATGGTGCTGCGCAACGACCCGCTGCTCAAGCTCTTCAACGGCGACATCGGCATCACCCTGCCCGATGCCTCGGGCGAACTGATGGTGTTTTTTGCCGACGCTGGCGGTGGACTGCGCGCCGTGGCGCCGGTGCGTCTGCCCCTGCACCAGACCGCTTTCGCGATGACCGTACACAAATCGCAAGGCTCGGAATTCGACGCGGTGCTGGTGCTGCTGCCCGAGCAACGCAGCCCTGTGCTGACCCGCGAGTTGCTCTACACGGCAGTCACCCGCGCCCGCCATCGTGTCGCGATCAGCGCCAGTGCCGAGGTGATCGCCCAGGCCATCGATTCGCCAACCCAGCGCAGCTCGGGGCTGCTGGCGCGGCTGCGCGAAGCGGCAGCCCAGGCTGAGTGAATTCGCCGATCAATTCGAGAACTCGGCCAGGCAGCGCGATGATTGCAAGCCCGGTCGTGCTTGGCCCCAAGTTCGGCGTGATCTCTCACCCACAGGACCTGACCGAGCGCATCGGCACCAAAAGCAAGGGAACCTCCTGGGGACAGAGCAAAGTGACGCTCACCTGATCACCATCGCTCAAGTCCTTACGGCCGCGCGAAACAGCGTCGTTTGCTAAAGTCTTGGCGATGCCACAACCCCGCCCTTCGAACGCCGCTGCACTTGTCTGGTTCAAGCGTGATTTGCGACAGGACGACCATGCGCCATTGGCGGCGGCGCAGAATTTTGAATCGGCAATAGGGCTCTACATCATTGAGCCGCAGTGGCTGGACAGCCCTGAATTCAGCGCCGCACATTTGCAATTTGCGCTGGACAGCCTGGCGCCCCTGCGCAAGTCCCTGGCCGCACGCGGTTTGCCCTTGCTGGTGCGCGTGGGCAATAGCGCCGATGTGCTGGCTGCGCTGCAAGCCGAAACTCGGTTCACCCACCTGCTCAGCCACGAAGAAACCGGTCCGATGTGGACCTATCGGCGCGATCAGGCGGTGGCCGGCTGGTGCAAGGCAAACGGCGTGGTCTGGCAGGAATGGACGCAAACCGGCGTGGTGCGGCGCCTGCGTTCGCGCTCTGGCTGGGCGCAACGCTGGCAGGCCCGGATGGACGCGCCCCTTGTTTTGGCCCAAGGCGGTTTTGCTGCTGCAGCGGGCGTGGCAATGGAAGACCTGCCCACCCTCAACCGGCTGGGCCTGCGGGCTGAAACCAAAGTCGTGCAAGCCGGCGCAGAAGCCAGCGCCTGGGCAGAACTGGTCGGATTTCTCGACGGGCGCGGGCGCAACTACCAGCGCGCCATGTCCAGCCCCCTGAGCGCTGCAGACGCCTGCAGCCGCCTGAGCCCGCATCT
>CAIJIT010000352.1 GCA_903820745.1 uncultured Burkholderiales bacterium | reverse complement strand
GGGTCGGGGGACCCAAAGGGCTCGAAGGTCTTGCAATAAGGCCATGGACCTGCTGGGGGTGTGAGAGTTTGCATGATCGTGATGTGAACGCTGCTCGCAATATCCTGTCAAAGTTCAGAGCCGGCTGCGGACATGCAGCCTCTGTAGCGGGAATCCCCGCCCTTTAGGGCGGGGAGGATGTCAAGTTTTGACCTCGATAGAAATTGCAAGCGGTGCGGGAACCGACGGGCTTGCGCCCTTGGTCACGCTGCCGGGGTGAAACCCGCCGACGGCCAGCATCACGAAAAAGCCGACGATATAGGCGACGACGATGAACCAGCCATGACGCAGCCATTGTCCGACCGAGCGGCCTTCAGGGTACATGCTGCACAGCGCCACGCCGGCCGATGAGCCGAACCAGATCATCGAGCCGCCGAATCCGACCGCATAGGCCAGGAAGCCCCAGTCATAGCCGCCTTGTTTGAGGGCCAATGCCGTCAATGGAATATTGTCAAAGACTGCCGACAGGAAGCCCAGGCCTAGCGCAGAGGGCCAGGAGGCCGGCGGCAGTTGTTCGACCGGCATCATCGACGCGCACAGCACCAGCGAAAGCAGGAAGATCGACCCCTTGGTCGCGGCCGGCAGCAGATTCCAGTCCGGCTTGCGCAAACCGGCCGTCAGCAGGATCGTCGCCCATACCGCAGCACCCAGGAAGGGAAAGCTGTCAGCCACCTCGGTGAAGCGGGTATTGACCAGCACATTGACGACCACGGCCGCCACCAGGATCAGCACCACGATCGTCATGCGTGCCCAGTCGATGCTGGCATTGGCCGTGGCGTCTTTCTGGATCGGCGAATGCGCTTGTTGCTTCAACGCGGCGGGAATCCCGAAGATCAGTACGGCCAGCCCGGAGCCGATGAAGGCCTTGGCGACTTCCATCGGTTGCACGCCAGCGATCCACATCATCGTCGTCGTGGTGTCGCCAACCACGCTGCCGGCGCCGCCGGCATTGGATGCAGCAACGATCGCGGCGAGATAGCCGATATGCACTTTGCGGTTGAAGATCTGGTTGGCAATCGTGCCGCCGATCATGGCGGCGGCGATGTTGTCAAGAAAACTTGAAATGACGAACACCAGCACCAGCAGCATGAATCCGCCTTTCCAGTCGTCGGGCAGGTAGCGCGGCAGCATCGCCGGCAAAGCGCTTTCTTCAAAATGTCTGGCCAGCAGCGCAAAGCCCAGCAACAGCATGAACAGGTTGGCAAGGATGACCCATTCCGCGCCCAGATGCAGGCCGAATCCGGCCAGCCCGGCGCCAGTTTTGAAGGGTGAGAAGAAGATCTTGTAGAGTGCCAGCCCGCAGGCACCAACCAGCGCGGTGCGCAAGGTGAAATCGTGGAACAGCGCAACGCCAGCCAGTATGGCGGCAAAAAAAATGAACTCCAGCGGAATGGCTGCCAGCGTCGGGCCCGCAAAGGCCGCGCCACCAGCCGATGCGCAGGCCGGTCCAACCGGCAGCAGAATGGCCAGCAAGCTGGCGATTTGAGGCAGCTTCATCTTGTTCCTTCGCTTGTGTCTGTTTGAAAACCCGTTGCATCAGTCCTGATGAAAACGGGCGAACTCGGCCACCGGCGCGCGCTCAGTCACCAGGCTGTTTTCGATCGCCTGCGGGTCGGCGAAACCAAGCGACATGCCACAGACCAGCATCTGATCAGAACCGAATTGCAACTCGTCTGCGATCAAACGGTGGAACTGGGTGAATGCCGCCTGCGGACAGGTATGCAGGCCTCTGGCCCTTGCTGCCACCATGATGTTTTGCAGGAACATGCCGTAGTCCAGCCAACTGCCCTGCTGCATCACCCGGTCGATGCTGAACATCAACCCGACCGGTGCGTCAAAAAAGCGGTAGTTGCGGGCATGCTGTTTGTGCATGCCTTCCTTGTCGGTCTTTCCCAGACCCAGCAAGCCATAGAGATCCCAGCCGACCTTGCGGCGCCGGTCGATATAGGGGGAGGCCCATTGGCTCGGGTAATAGGCATATTCCTCGCGGTGGCTGGCGGCTTCAACCGGGTCTGCATGGGCTTTGATGATGCGATCGCTCAGGCGCTGCTTGGCCTGGCCGGTCAGCACATGTACCTGCCAGGGCTGTGTGTTGGTGCCGGATGGCGCGCGCGCAGCAATTTGCAGGATCTCCTCGATCGTCTCGCGGGGCACCTCAGTCGGTAAAAAAGCCCGCATCGAATGGCGGCTGGTGATCGCTGCATCGACTGCAGCCCTGGCCTCGGGGGAGGGTTTTTCAAACTTGTTCAAAGGGTCAATCCTTTCATAGCGAGCAAATATTCGTCAGGCAAGACGGGCACCGGCCGGCGCTTGTCGCGGTCGACATAGACATGGATCAGATGTCCGCGGGCGGCGCAAAGTTCCACACCTTTGGCAAACAGTCCGATTTCGTAGCGCACACTTGAGCGGCCCTGCCGGCCGACCCTGAGACCGGCATCGATCTGCTGAGGATAGGCCAGTGAGCCAAAGAAGTTGCAATGCGTCTCGACCACCAGTCCAATTACCGTCCCGGCGTGGATGTCGAGTGCGCCGGCAGCGATCAGGTATTGGTTCACCGCCGTGTCGAACAAGCTCAGGTAGACGACATTGTTCAGGTGGCCGTAGACGTCGTTGTCCATCCAGCGCGTCGTCAGCGGTTCAAAATGTACGAACGCGCTGCGCGGCTCGGCTTCGGGTCTTTTCATGGGGTCTATTCTTTCATCCCCGGCAGGGCAGTCGTGTACAGCGGACCACAACATTCGTCAGGGTATTCACTGAACCACCGGGTGATCTTTGCCCCGACTTTGGCCGAAGCAGGGCGGGATCCGTCAAGGAAAAAACTGCTCAACCCCCTTATTTGCTGCGGTGCAACAAAAAAAGCTTGCAAAGCTGAAAGATGTGTCTATACTTCGGTTTTGTTGCAGTGCAACATTAAATGCTGACGAAATAATTCGATCAGAAATCAACCCCGGGGTAGCCCCCGAATTAGGAGTGCTCCATGCTTACAGCTGAACAAGTCTTCGCCGCCCACAAAGCCAATCTTGATACCCTTTTCGGTTTGACGAACAAGGCCTTTGAAGGCGTCGAAAAGCTCGTCGAACTGAACCTTCAAGTGGCAAAAACTGCCCTTGGCGAAGTCGCCGAAAACACCCAAGCCGCTCTGTCGGTGAAGGACGCACAAGAACTGCTGAGCCTGCAAGCCGCATTGCTGCAGCCGACCGCCGAGAAGGCCGCTGCTTATAGCCGCCATCTGTATGACATCGCCACCAGCACCAACTCTGAAGTGACCAAGCTGGCCGAAGCCCAATTGGCTGAAGTCCAGTCGAAGTTCACTGCTGTTGTTGATACTGCTGTCAAGAACGCACCGGCCGGCAGCGAGAACGCTGTTGCGCTGATGAAGTCGGCAGTTGCCGCAGCCAGCAACGCTTTCGAAAGCGTTCAAAAGGCCGCCAAGCAGGCCGCTGACGTCGCCGAAGCAAACTTCCAGAGCGCAACCAACACGGTTGTCAAGGCATCGCAAACCGCGACGCGTGGTAACAAGCGCGCTGCTGCAGCTGCTTGAATTGGAAATTCCGGACGCTGTGCGGCCGGGCTCAATCCAATCAAAACCCGGTGCTTGCACCGGGTTTTTTTGTAGGCGCTCGGAAGGGCGCACCTACTCGGAGGTGAAAAGCCTCTAGGCAAACGGTCGTGCGACAGGACCATTCTGAGCTTGCGCAGCCACTGGGATTTGTAGACCATAGAGCAAACCTTGAGTCTCAATGAAGGTCCGTTCGCATCGTGACAAACCAATGACACCCAAGCGCAGTGGCGCATTACCGATTGGCGGTTTCGATCATTGCCTGGGAACCAAAGTTGACATCCTCCCCGCCCTAAAGGACGGGGAGGATGTCAACCTGTGAAGATGAAGTCGATCTGCTTGCAAACCGGAAAAATTCCGGTGCCTTCCTCAAGAGGCAGGGCGATTTTTTAACTTGGCCTGCTCTTGCAGCGCGCCTTGCTGGCCGCCAAGGGACGCAATGCCAGCGGTGAACTTCAAAGGGCGCTTTACCGTTTTCGTACCACTCGCTTCAGCGAGTCTTGGCCTCGATCCTGGCGCGCAATTGCGGCAGCATGGCCAAGGCGGCTTCGCGTCCGACCTGGATGCTGTGGCGGCGGCTGCCGAAGTCGGCGCTGCCGACACCGTCGAGCTTGGGCCGCAGCACCAGATCGGCATCGCGCAGTTCGAAGTTGTTGATGCTGCGCCCCATGATGGAGAAAGTCTGCATCAGCATGCGCATCGCGTCACCCCCTGGTTTTTCTTCAGGCGGCGAAGTGATGTCGACCGCGATCACCAGATCCGCTCCCATCTGGCGCGCAAAGCGCACCGGCACTGGCGCCACCAGACCGCCGTCAACATAATCTCGCGTGCCGATACGGACCGGTTGGAACAAAGCCGGCACCGAGCTTGAAGCCCGTACCGCGGCACCGGTGTCGCCGGTGCGGAACAAAATCGCTGCGCCGTCCGACAGATCAGTCGCGACAATGCCCAGCGGAATGCTCATCTGCTCGATCAGCTTGTTGCCGGTTTTCTCACGCACATAGCGCGCCAGCGCTTCGCCGCGGATCAAGCCCCTTGTCGGGAAAGCCCAGTCGGTGATCGAACCCTCATCCATGGTTTCGGCCAAGGCAGCCAGTTCGCGGCCGTTCTTGCCCGAGGCATAGAGCGCTGCGACCAGGCTGCCAGCCGAGGTTCCTGCCACCAGATCGACCTTGATGCCTTGCTCCTCGAGCACCTGGATCACGCCGATATGGGCAAAACCGCGCGCCGCGCCGCCACCCAAGGCCAGGCCGATGCGGGGCGGCTTCGCCGGCTTGCCCGCAACCTTGGCCTCGGGCACGGCTGCTGCCGGGGTTTCGCTCTGGCGAGGCGCTGCAGCGCAGCCAGCCAGCGCCAGCGGCAACAGGACCAGGCCGCGCCGGCGGGCAGAAAACATTGCAGGAAGTTTGGACATATCCCGCATTTTAGGGATTGACCAGCATTTACGCCGTCTTGGCAGTGGAAAGTCCGAATACCAAAGCGATCCAGCAAAGCCACAATGCAGGATTTACTGCAGGATCTGACCATGGCCTCAAGCAAGCTGCGTCGCATCGCCATCCGGCTGTCAGTCTCCGTGCTGGCTTTGCTGGTATTGCTGTTGTTGCTGGCCTGGGGTTTGCTGCGGGCCAGTCTGCCGCAACTCGACGGGTCGATCAGTCTGCCGGGTTTGACGGCGCCGCTCGACATCAGTCGCGACGCCAGTGGTACGGTCTCTGTGCAGGGGGGAAATCGCCAGGATCTGGCGCGCGGGCTCGGTTTCGTCCATGCACAGGAGCGGTTTTTCGAGATGGACCTGACCCGCCGATCAGCAGCGGGAGAGTTGTCGGCCTTGTTCGGTGCCGTGGCGCTGGAGCGCGACAAGACGCGCCGCACGCATCGCATGCGCACACGCCTGACCGAGAGACTGGCGCAACTGCCCGAGGCCGACAAAGCGTTGTTGCTGGCCTATACCCGTGGCGTCAATGCCGGCCTGGCTGCCTTGCCGCTGCGGCCCTGGCAATACCTGCTGTTGCGGGCCGAACCACTGGCCTGGGATCCGGTCGATTCGTTGCTGGTCGTCGGTGAGATGTTCTTCATGTTGCAGGCCGACAGCTTTGACCGAGGCTTCGAGCGGGCGTGGTTGCGCGAGCGGGCAGGGGACGTCTTGTTCGATTGGCTCAATCCCCGCGGCGGCCGGCGGGACGCAGCTCTCGACGACAGCCGGTTGCCCGATCCGGAGATGCCTGGCCCGGCGCATTTGGACCTGCGCCAGCGCGCCATGCCGCAATTCGCATCGAGCGGCCAGGAGGATGAGGTGATCGGCAGCAACAACTGGGCCGTCGCCGGCAGCCGCAGCACCCATGGCGGTGCGATCCTGGCCAACGACATGCATTTGAGTCTCGGCGCCCCGGGCATCTGGTTTCGTACCCAGTTGCAACTCGGCAGCGGGCCCAAGGCCTTGCGCGCCGCCGGCTTGAGTCTGCCAGGCACGCCCAGCCTGGTGGTCGGCTCCAACGGTTCGGTGGCCTGGGGATTCACCAACGCCTATGGCCAATGGTTCGATTGGATCGAGTTGCCGGCGCAACTGCCGCCAGGACGATTGAGCAAGTTCGATGAAGTGATCGTCGTCAAGGGCGCGACTGCGCAAACGCTGGTCGTCGAAGAGTTCGACGGATCGCCGATCGTGCAAAGGCGTGAAGGTCGACGCTATGCCTTACGCTGGGTTGCGCACCAAGGATCGGCATTCAATATGGAGCTGGACCGGATGCTTCAGGCTGCCACGGTTGAAGAAGCCTTGCGGGTCGCGCAGAGTTCGGGCCTGCCGCATCAGAACATCCTGATCGCCGACCGTGCCGGCCATATCGGCTGGACCATTGCCGGACAGCTCTGGTCGCAGGCCGGCATGAACAAGAGCTATGCACGCTTTCAAACGATCGATCTGCCGGGTCACAGTTGGCTGAGTCCGGCCGACTACCCGGTGCAGCGCGATCCGGCGTCTGGCCAGCAATGGACGGCCAACAATCGCCAACTCGGAGGTGCTGCCGCCGAGGCCATCGGTGACGGTGGCTTTGACCTTGGCGCACGCGCCTTGCAGATTCGGGACCGGCTCAGCGCCACCCCGATCCACGATGAAGCCAGCCTGGCTGCGATCCACCTCGACGACGAGGCTCGTTTCATGCAAAGCTGGGCGGCCCGCCTTAGCCCTTTGCTGGACGCCAGCCCTGCACATGCCGGCGCCGCTGCGCTGCTCAAGCAATGGAACGGCCGGGCCGATGCCGACCAGGCCGGCTATCGGCTGGTCCGCATGGTCCGCTTGAAGACGCTTGACCTGCTCTGGGCTGCCTGGACCAGCAAGGCTTTGGGCGATCTCCTGGCCGATGACAAACAGCGGCCAAAATGGCGTGCGCAGTTCGAGTACAGCGCGGCGCGCGCCATCGATCAGCGTCCGGCCCATCTGCTGCCCAAGGACTTTGCCAACTGGGACGCCCTGCTGCTGGCGCAGGTTGACGCGGTACTGCTCGACTTGCGCAAGAATGAGCAGACCCTGGACCAAATGAGCTGGGGCCACTTCAATGCGAGCCGCATCCAGCATCCGCTGGCGCGCGCCATCCCGGCGCTGGGCGGGCTGCTCAACATGCCATCGCTACCGCAGTCCGGCGACTCGAACCTGCCCCATGTGGCAGGGCCGGCGTTCGGACAATCCGAGCGGCTGGTTGTATCTCCCGGCCGTGAAGAGCAAGCGACCCTGGTCATGCCGGGCGGGCAGAGCGGTCACCCACTGTCACCGTATTACGGGGCGGGCCATGCGGATTGGGCTGCGGGACTCAGCAAACCTTTGCTGGCCGGGCCGACGCAGCACCGGCTCAGCGCCAGCCCGGCGCGTGATTGAGTTCCGGGTCAGCTGGCGGCTTGCGCTTCCAGCTTGCGATGTGCTTGCCCGCCACCATAGCTGCCCTGGGCGCCGACTTCGCCGCCGAGGGTGACGCGGATGGCGCAGTACTTGAACTCGGGGATTTTTGCGAACGGGTCGAGCGCGGCATTGGTCAGGCGGTTGATCGCCGCTTCGTAGTAGCAGAAGGGCACGAACAAGGCGCCGCGCGGCGAGCTGTCGTCGGCACGGGCATACAAGGCGACCTGACCACGTCGCGATTCGAGCGTGATCACGTCGCCTGGCTTGCCGCCCATGGCCTGCAGGTCGAGCGGATGCACGAGGGCCACCGGATCGGGTTCCAGCGCATCGAGCATGGTGGCGCGCCGGGTCATGCTGCCGGTATGCCAATGTTCGAGTTGCCGGCCGGTGATCAGCACCATCGGGTAATCCGTGTCAGGACGTTCGGCTGCCGGGATGATGTCGGCCGGTACAAAACGGGCCTTGCCGCCGGTGAGCGGGAAGTCGTCGGTGAAGACCACCGCATCCCCGGCATCGCCTTCCTTGACGCAGGGATAGGTGACTGCATGCTCGCGCTCGAGGCGTTCCCAGGTGATGCCGGCGATGCTGGGCATCGTATGCCGCATTTCGTCGAAGACTTCGCTGACATGGCCGTACTGCCAGTCCAGGCCGAGCTTGCTGGCGATCTGCTGGATGATCCACAGGTCCTGCTTCGCTTGGCCGGGTGGGTCGATTGCCTGGCGCCCCATCTGTACCGTGCGGTCGGTATTGGTGAAGGTGCCGTTCTTTTCCGGAAATGCGCTGGCCGGCAGGACGACGTCGGCGAGGTAGGCCGTTTCGGTGAGGAAAATGTCCTGCACCACCAGATGCTCCAGCGCCGCCAGAGCTTCACGCGCATGGTTGGCGTCGGGGTCGGACATCGCCGGGTTTTCGCCCATCACATACATGCCGCGAATTCCGCCGGTCTTGATCGCATGCATCACTTCGACGACGGTCAGCCCGGGTGTCGCGTCGAGCGTGCCTGCCGGCAGATGCCAGGCCTGCTCGAAGCGCCCGCGCACTTCGTCATCGACGACTTTCTGGTAGTCGGGGTACATCATCGGGATCAACCCCGCATCGGAGGCGCCCTGCACATTGTTCTGACCCCGCAAGGGGTGCAGGCCGGTACCGGGTCGGCCGATCTGCCCGGTCATCAAGGCCAGCGCGATCAGGCAGCGGGCGTTGTCGGTGCCGTGGATATGCTGTGAAACGCCCATGCCCCAGAGGATCATCGAGGCTTTGGAGCCGGCATAAAGCCGTGCGACTTCTCGGATTGTTTCGGCTTCAATGCCGCAGATCGGCGCCATCGCCTCGGGCGAGTAGCCTTCGACATTGCGGCGCAACTCGTCGAAACCGATCGTGCGGCTGGCGATGAAGTCCTGGTCGACCCGGCCTTCGGTCACGATCACATGCATCATCGCGTTGAGCAAGGCGACATCGGTGTCGGCCTTGAACTGCAGGAAGTGATCGGCCATCCTTGCCAGGTCCGAGCGGCGCGGATCGCAGACGACGAGCTTGGTGCCGCCCTGCACCGCGTTCTTGATCCAGGTCGCAGCCACCGGGTGATTGACGGTCGGATTGGCGCCGATGATCAGCACCAGGTCGGCCTTGGTCACATCCATCACCGGATTCGAGACTGCGCCCGAGCCTATGCCTTCAAGCAGCGCGACGACCGACGAGGCATGGCAAAGCCTGGTGCAATGGTCGACATTGTTGCTGCCGAAACCGGTGCGAACCAGCTTCTGGAACAGGTAAGCCTCTTCATTGCTGCCCTTGGCTGAGCCGAAGCCGGCCAGCGAACGTTTGCCATGCTGGTCGCGGATGTCCCTGAGCTTGCCGCCTGCCAGTTCGAGCGCCTCTTCCCAGCTCGCTTCGCGGAAAACGTCGAGCACATGGTCGGGGTCCATCGAGAAATTGCCGGTCTTGGGCACATCCTTGCGCCGGATCAGCGGCACCGTCAGCCGATGCGGATGGTGGGCGTAATCGAAGCCGTAGCGGCCCTTGACGCAAAGCCTTGCATGGTTGGCCGGGCCGTCGCGCCCGTCGACGAAGAGGATCTTGTTGTCCTTGACGTTGTAGGTCAGCTGGCAGCCGACGCCGCAGAAAGGGCAGAGCGAATCCACCTGTTTGTCAGGGACGACCAGCGCGACTTCGCGTGCCGGCATCAACGCACCCGTCGGGCAGGCTTGCACGCATTCGCCGCAAGCCACACAGGTCGAGGCGCCCATCGGGTCGTCCATGTCGAAGACAATCTTGGACTGGTCACCGCGGAAGGCCATGCCGATCACGTCATTGACCTGTTCGTCGCGACAGGCGCGCAGGCAACGTGTGCACTGGATGCAGGCGTCCAGATTGACCGCGATCGCCGGGTGCGAGAAATCTGGCACGGCCTGGGCGCGGGCCTCGAAGCGCGATGGGCCCACAGCCCGCCTGGCGGCCCATTGGTCGAGCTCGTTGTTGCGGGTGTATTTGTGCTCGCCATCGGCCACGGCCGGCATGTCGGCCAGCAGCAATTCGAGCACCAGCTGCTGCGACTTCAGCGCGCGCGTGCTGTCGGTCGTGACGACCATGCCCGGAGTCGGCGTACGGCAGCAAGATGGCGCCAGCACGCGCTCGCCGTCGATTTCGACCATGCAGGCACGGCAGTTGCCGACGCAGTCCAGGCCCGGCTTGTAGCAGAGGCGGGGGATCTCCACGCCCTCGCGGTCGGCGATCTCGATCAGGGTCTCGTTTGACCTGGCGGAGACATCACGGCCGTTGAGGCGAAAGGACAGCAGCGGCGCTTCGAGTTGCGCGGCTTCCTGCTTGCTGATTGCGTTCATTTTCGGGCTCCTGTTTCAAGCCAATTCATGCGGGAAATACTTGACGACACAGTCGATCGGGTTCGGTGCGGCCTGGCCCAGGCCGCAGATCGACGCATCGCGCATCACGGTGGACAGATCGGCCAGCAGCTCGAGGTCCCAATGCGGCTTGGCGATCAAGGCCGAGGCCTTGGCCGTGCCGTTGCGGCAGGGCGTGCATTGACCGCAGGACTCATGCTTGAAGAAATTCAGCATATTGCGCGCCGCATCGACCGCTTTGTCCTGGTCCGACAGCACGATGACTGCGGCCGAACCGATGAAGCAGCCATAGGCTTGCAAGGTGTCGAAATCGAGCGGCAAGCCGTTCAGCGAAGCGGGCAGGATACCGCCCGAAGCGCCGCCTGGCAGATAGGCATAGAGCTGGTGACCATCGAGCATGCCGCCGCAATATTCATCGATCAACTGCTGCAAGTTGATGCCCGCGGGCGCCAGCTTGACGCCCGGGTGTTTCACCCGACCCGAGACCGAGAAGGAACGCAGACCCTTGCGACCGTTGCGGCCATGCGAAGCGAACCAGGCACCGCCTTTTTCGACCAGTTCGCGCACCCAGTAGAGGGTCTCGAAATTGTGTTCCAGCGTCGGCCGGCCGAACAGACCGACCTGCGCCACATAGGGCGGACGCAGACGCGGAATGCCACGCTTGCCTTCGATCGATTCGATCATGGCTGATTCTTCGCCACAGATATAGGCGCCGGCGCCGCGCCGCAGATGGATTTCGGGCAGGTCTGTCAGCGGCAGTTCGCGCCGCAAGGTCTCGAGCTCCTCGGTCAGAACCTCGCGGCAGCCATGGTATTCGTCGCGCAGATAGATGTAGATCGAAGCAATGCCGACCGCCCATGCCGCGATCAACATGCCTTCGAGGAAGCGGTGCGGATCGCTCTCGAGCATGGTCCGGTCCTTGAACGTGCCGGGTTCGCCTTCGTCGATGTTGACCGCCATCAGCCGCGGTCCGGTCTCGGCGCGAACGATGCGCCATTTGCGTCCGGCCGGAAAACCGGCGCCACCCAGTCCGCGCAGGCCTGAATCCTCCAGCGTCTTGATGACGGACTCGACCTCATGCGCTCCCGACATGCAATCCTGCAGCAGCTTGTAACCGCCAGCGGCCCGGTAGGCGCTGAAGTTGATATAGGTCTGCTGCTGGCGCAATGGGTCCGCTCTTTCCCCTGCGCTGACTGCCGCAGCGATCTTGTCGCTGCTGGCCAAAGCGATCGGGTTTTGCCCGACCACCGCCACCGGTGCCTGTTCGCAGCGCCCGACACAGGGCGCCGCAATCACCCGCACATCCTTGCCTAGCATTGTCGGCAAGCGCGCAAGCAGGTCGCGTGCGCCGGCCATTTCGCAGGACAAACCGTCGCAGACACGAACGGTCAGGCTGGCTGGCGCAGTGTCGCCTTCCTTGACGATGTCGAAGTGGTGATAGAAGCTCGCCACCTCGTACACCTCGGTCTGCGCCAGACCCATCTCCTGCGCCAGGGCAGCCAGATGAGCGGTCGACAAGTGGCCGTACTGATCCTGGATCTTGTGCAAATGTTCGATCAACAGATCGCGCTGCCGTGATGCTTCGCCCAGCAACAGCCTGACTTCTTGCAGGGCTGCCGCATCGACACGCCGGCCTTTTGGCGCCTCGCGCTTGCGCTTCCTGGCAAGGTCGGCGTCCAGCACCGCGATCGGTATCACTTGATGTTTCATTGAATGCTCACAATTTCTTCGGATGCCCGCAATTGCCGGCGCTCAGATCACCTGCTCGGCACGCAGATTGGCTATATCTGCATCGCTATAGCCCAGCTGCCGCAGCACCTCTTCGGTATGTTCACCCAGCAGCGGCGAGCGCGTCACCTCGGTCTTGCTGTCCGACATCTTGATCGGGTTGCCGACCGTCAGGTATTTGCCGCGCGTCGGGTGGTCGACCTCGACCACCGTGCCCGACTCGCGCAGCGATGCATCCTCGGCGATTTCCTTCATCGATAGGATCGGTCCGCAGGGAATGTCATGCTGGTTCAGGATGTCCATGGCGGCGTACTTGTCGAGCGACATGGTCCATTTCTCGATCCTCGCAAAGATCGGTTTCAGGTGCAGCAGCCTGGCGCCCGGTGTGGCATAGGCTTCGTCGTTGATCCAGCCCGGCTCGCCGATGACCTGGCAGATCGCCGGCCAGACCGCCGCCTGCGTGATGAAGTAAATGTAGGCGTTGGGGTCGTTTTCCCAACCTTTGCACTTCAGGATCGAGCCCGGCTGGCCGCCGCCGGAAGCGTTGCCGGCACGCGGCACGGCCTCGCCGAACTTGCCGTCCGGATATTGCGGATATTCATGCATCGTGCCATTGCGTTCGAGCCGCTGCTGGTCGCGCAGCTTCACGCGGCAGAGGTTGAGTACGGCGTCCTGCATCGGCGCCAGCACCTGTTGCCCGCGCCCGGTGCTGTTGCGCTGGTAAAGCGCGGCGACAATGCCCAGGGCCAGGTGCAGACCAGTCCCGCTGTCGCCAATCTGGGCGCCCGAGACGACCGGTGGGCCATCATCGAAGCCAGTCGTCGATGCCGCACCGCCGGCGCATTGCGCCACGTTTTCGTAGACCTTGCAATGTTCGTATTTGCCTGGACCGAAGCCCTTCACTGAAGCGACGATCATGCGCGGGTTCAGGGCCTGGATATGGGCCCAGGTGATGCCCATGCGGTCGAGTGCGCCAGGGGCGAAATTTTCAACCAGTACATCGCAGGTCTTGATCAGCGCGTCGAGCACAGCGCGGCCCTTCGGGTTTTTTGTGTCAAGCGTGATCGAGCGCTTGTTGTGGTTGAGCATCGTGAAATAGAGGCTGTCCACATCAGGAATGTCGCGCAACTGGCTGCGGGTGGCATCGCCATGGCCAGCGCGTTCGACCTTGATCACGTCGGCGCCGAACCAGGCCAGCAACTGGGTGCAGGTCGGCCCCGACTGCACATGGGTGAAGTCGAGGATGCGGACGCCGTCCAATGCCTTGCTCATCGCAATGTCTCCCTTGTCTTCGCGACGTTTCGCTGCACTATGCAAAAAATTCTGTAAGTTGCCAAAGTCCGGTCGCCTGAACAAAGTTCGGCCGCGAGGCAACTGCAGGCGGCTGGCCTTGGCCTGCGTTCCGATCAATCAATGAACTCTGCGTTTGACGCAGAGGCTTCAGTTCAAGCGGCCTGCGCTTTGACTGCCGCCTCGAGTTCCGCCAAGCGTTTGCGCAGTTCGCGATCCTCGGCAAAGCGCTTGGATTCGTCGCGCACGATGGCGACGATGCTGTCGACCTTGTGGTCCGGCGTGTAGATCATTGACACCGTGAAAGCGATCGACAGCGTATGTCCATCCTTGTGCAAGGCCGGCACACGCAGCAGATCGGCACCATATTTGGTGATGCCGCTTGCCATGGTCTTGTGATAGCCATCCCAGTGGCGCTCGCGCTGCCGCACCGGGATGATCATGTCCATCGATTGGCCGATCGCTTCTGCGGCCGTATGGCCGAAGATGCGTTCGGCTGCAGCGTTCCAGAGTGTCACGAGGCCCTGGGCATCGCAGACCATGATCGCGTCGCCGGCACCGGCAACGAGTTGATTCAGATCCAGATTTGAAGGCATCGTGAGGTCCGGTTCAGACTGCTTTGGCTTCGTGCATGGCAGCGATTTCGGCGCTGCTGTAGCCGAGCTCGGCCAGCACTTCATCGGTGTTCTCGCCCAGCAACGGTGAGCCGGTAATGATCGGCTTGAGGTCCGAGAACTTGATCGGGCTGCCGACGGTCCAGTAGCTGCCGCGCTCTTTGTGCGGCACTTCGACGATCGAGCCGCTGGCACGCAAGGACTTGTCGTTGAGCAGTTCCTTCATCGAGAACACCGGCGCGCAAGGGATGTCGAACTTGCGCAGGATGTTGACCGCGTCGAACTTGGTCTTGTCCTTGAGCCAGTCTTCAATCGTGGCGAAGATGTCCATGATGTGCGGCTGGCGCGCTTTTGGCGTCATGTACAGCGGATCTGTCTTCCACTCGGGCTTGCCGATGGCGTCGCAGATCGGTGGCCAGGCGTGGCCCTGGACGGTGAAATAGATGTAAGCGTTCGGGTCGGTTTCCCAGCCCTTGCACTTCAGGATCCAGCCCGGCTGGCCGCCACCACCGGCGTTGCCGCCGCGCGGCACCACATCGGAGAAGCTCTCATGCGGGTACTGCGGATACTCTTCAAGGTAGCCCAGTTTGTCCAGGCGCAACTGGTCGCGCATCTTGACGCGGCACAGATTCAGCACTGCATCCTGCATCGCGACGGCGACCTTCTGGCCCTTGCCGGTTTGCTGGCGGCCGATATAGGCGGTCAGGATGCCGATGGCCAGATGCATGCCGGTGTTGCTGTCGCCCAGGGCGGCTGCAGAGATCATCGGACCCGATTCCTCACCCTTCCACCAACCGGTGGTGGAGGCTGCGCCGCCGGCGCATTGGGCCACGTTTTCATAGACCTTCAGGTCTTCGTATTCATGGCCGTCGCTGAAGCCCTTGACCGAAGCCAGGATCATCTTGGGGTTGAGTTCCTGGATGCGTTCCCAGGTGAAGCCCATGCGATCGAGCGCGCCGGGGCCGAAGTTCTCGACCAGTACATCGGATTCCTTGATCAGCTTTTCCAACACAGCCTTGCCTTCAGGCTTCTTGGTGTCAAGCGTCAGCGAGCGCTTGTTGCTGTTGAGCATGGTGAAGTAGAGCGCGTCGACATCGGGGATGTCGCGCAATTGGCTGCGCGTCACATCGCCGGCGCCCGGGCGTTCGACCTTGATCACGTCGGCGCCGAACCAGGCCAGCAGCTGCGTGCAGGCCGGACCGGCTTGCACATGGGTGAAGTCGATGATCTTGATACCGTTGAGGGGCTTGTTCATGGTGGGTCTTTCCTTGTCAATGGGTTAACTGGATTACTTCTTCTTGGCACCGCTTTGCGGGTTCAAACTGGTGATGCGGCCGCTTTCGGTGCCGGCGGTCTCATCGATGACGGCGTTGATCAGCGTCGGTTGACCCGACTTGATCGCCTCTTCCATGGCCGCCCGCAATTCTGCCGGAGTCGTCGCATGCACGCCGACGCCGCCGAAGGCCTGCATCATCATGTCATAGCGTGCGTTCTTGACGAACACGGTCGGCGCGACATCGCCGCCGAGCTTGTTGACATCAGTGCCCTTGTAGATACCGTTGTTGTTGAAGACAACAATGCAGACGGGCAGGTTGTAGCGACAGATGGTTTCGACTTCCATGCCGCTGAAGCCGAAGGCGCTGTCGCCCTCGATGGCGATGACTTGCTGGCCGGTCACCACCGCAGCACCGACCGAGAAGCCCATGCCGATGCCCATGATGCCCCAGGTGCCGACGTCCAGGCGCTTGCGCGGCTTGTACATGTCGACGATGCTGCGGGCGAAGTCCAGGGTGTTGGCGCCTTCGTTGACGACGATCGCATCCTGGTTGTTCTTGACGATGTCACGCACGACGTTCAGCGCGCTGTGGAAATTCATCGGTGACGGATCAAGCGCCAAAGTCGCACTCATCTTGGCCAGGTTCTTTTCGCGGCGCTCGGCGATCGCGCCGGTCCACTCGACCGGCGGCTTGGCCCAGTTGTCGCCCATGCCACCCAGCAGGGCGGCGACGCAGGATCCGATGTCGCCGATCACCGGTGCGGCGATCGCCACATTGCTGTCGATTTCGGTCGGTGCGATGTCGATCTGGATGAACTGCTTGCCATTCGGCGCGCCCCAGGTCTTGCCCTTGCCATGCGAGAGCAGCCAGTTCAGCCGGGCGCCGATCAGCATCACCACGTCGGCCTCGGCCAGCACATAGGAGCGTGCCGGTGCGGCGGATTGTTCATGGGTGTCGGGCAGCAGGCCCTTGGCCATCGACATCGGCAGGTACGGAATGCCGGATTTTTCAACCAGGGCCCGGATGTCTTCATCGGCCCTGGCATAAGCCGCGCCCTTGCCGAGCAGGATCAACGGGCGCTTGGCGCCCTTGAGCAGGTCCAGCGCGCGTTGCACTGAATCAGGTGCCGGCAACTGGCGCGGGGCCGGGTCGACGACATGGATCAACGAATGCTTGCCGGCTTCGGCATCCATGGTCTGCGAGAACAACTTGGCCGGCAGGTCAAGGTAGACGCCGCCCGGACGTCCCGACAGCGCCGAGCGGATCGCGCGCGCAATGCCGACGCCGATGTCGGCGGCATGCAGCACCCGGAACGCGGCCTTGCACAATGGCTTGGCGATCGCGAGTTGGTCCATTTCTTCGTAATCGCCCTGCTGCAGGTCGACGATCTCGCGCTCGCTCGAGCCGCTGATGAGAATCATCGGGAAGCAGTTGGTTGTCGCATTGGCCAACGCGGTCAAACCGTTCAGGAAGCCTGGCGCCGATACGGTCAGGCAGATGCCGGGCTTGCCGGTCAGGAAACCTGCGGCGGCGGCGGCGTTGCCGGCATGCTGCTCATGGCGGAACGAGATCACGCGGATGCCTTCGGCTTGCGCCTTGCGGGTGAAGTCGGTGATCGGAATGCCGGGCAGACCGAAGATTGTGTCGATGTCGTTGAGTTTGAGCGCGTCGATGACGAGGTTGAAGCCGTCGGTCAAGTCGCGCTCTTGAGTGTCGTTTGTCATGGGGAAGGGGCTCTCTTTGATACGGGTCGATCGGCCAGACGCTGTGCGGGCGCGAGGCAAGCGTGCACTATGATCGGGGTCGATCGATTGCGACGATGACCGAGGTCAAGTTTTCCAAAATGAGCGCTCCCGGCCGATGACTATGCTGTCGAACCATCCAGAAAAAAACGTGATCTGCCTGCAGCTGCAGCAGAATGCCATCCTGCAAGAGCTGGGGCCAGAAGACCGGGCCGAGCTCGAACGTCACCTGTTGATCGTTGACGGTCGCAAGGGTGAGTTCCTGCTGATGCAAGGCGTGCGTGAGATGGAGCAGTATTTTGTGCTCGACGGCATCCTGAAACGGGTGGTCGCCAACAAAGATGGCAAGGAGATGATTCTGCGCTTTGCTTGCGAGCGAGATATGGAGACCAGTTATGCCTCCTGGCGACTGGGGGACGCGACCCCTTACGGCATCGTCTGCGTCACCAAGGCGCGGGTCGCGCGCTTGCCCTTGTCGGATTGGGTGGCGTTTTTGGAGCAGCGCCTCAAGGTCAAGGCGGCGTTTGAACTGGCGGTGATGCGCGGCATGAGCGAGATCATGGCGCATACCATCACCTTGCATTTGCTCGACGCAGCCGGAAGGATGCAGCGTTTCCAGCGCAAGCATCCTGAACTGGTCGAGCGGATTCCGCAGAAGGAACTGGCCTCTTACCTGAATCTCTCGGCAGAGACCCTGAGCCGATTGATGCGCAGCGGCAAGGTCTGATCAGCGTTTCTGCCCGAGCCGGATCCGTACTCGCGGACTCCCCTGAATTTTGCAGGTACCAAAAAAAACACCGCAGGCTTGCCTACGGTGTTCTCAATTCAGGCCCCATGACGGGGCGATTCGGCAGAGGCTCAGGATTCCCCGGCGATTCTCTTTCTGATGATGGGCCGCAGGATGTACAGGGCCATCACCGCCGCGATGATGTCGAATGCCGAGGCGATGTAGTAAGGCACTTCGAACGAGCCAGCGTAGGCTGCAGCGACCGCCGCCGCACCCCAGCCAGCCATGATCGAGGCCATACCCTTGGCCGTATACAAGATGCCGTAGTTGCCTGAAGCATTCTTGGGGCCGAAGACATCCCCTGTGATGGCCGAGAACAGGGCATAGATTTCACCCCAGGCCAGGAACACGAAAGGCATCAGGATCATGAATGCGATCGGGTTTCCTGAGATCTGAGTCATCAGGAAGATCAACACGCCCTCGAGTGCAAAGGCGAATGCCATCGTGTATTCGCGGCCGAACCGATCCGACACGGCGCCCCACATGATCCTGGCGAAGGCGTTGGTCACCCCCGCCAAGGTTGCAACGAACGGCACAATGGCGATGCCCATGAACTTGGCGTCAAACACGTTGAGGGATTTCGCGATTTGCGACATATTGCCGGTTGTCATCAGGCCGCCGGCGCAGACCATCAAGAACATGGCGTACATGATGTAGAACTCTTTCTGGGACATCATCTGCCCGGCGTTGAAGTCACGCCTGGTCTGCACCACAGCCTTGGGCTGCACCCAATCCTTGGGCAGCCAGCCCTTTGGCGGGTGATGCAGAACCAGCGCAGCAAGGATGGCGATCACGCCCTGCCCAATGCCCCAGCTTGTCATTGCACCGGCCCAGCCCATCGACGTGATGGTGGCATTGATAGGGATCAGCGTCAGCGCCGAGCCGCCGCCGAATCCGGCTGCGGTCAGGCCGGCAGCCAAGCCTCGTTTGTCCGGAAACCACTTGACTGCATTGGCCACTGTGGCGATGTAGATGATGCCTGCCCCGGTGCCGGCAAGAACGCCGTAAGTGATGTAGAGGTGAAACACCGATGTGGCGTACATGCCGCCCAGCACCCATCCCAAGGTGATCAGGACGGCGCCGATCAGCATCAGGTTGCGGATGCCGAATTTATCGATGAAATATCCGGCAACCGGCACAGGCCAGGTTTCAAACAGGATGAACAGGGTATAGATCAGGGCGATGTCTTTATAGGGCACGTCCGCAAACTGCGCTTTCAGCCCCGGGGTGAAAAGGGTGAAGGCGTATTGGAAGTTCGATATGACGACCATCGCAATGACGCCGGCAGCCAACTGGACCCACCGGTTGCCGGCAATCGGACCCAACGCCTGCCTGGCGATGTCGTCCTGGGACATGCTCACATTTGACATATAAAACCTTTGTCTCGATCTGAAGGGCCGCGGGCCCCCGGTGTTATTGGAAAAGCGCTCGACTCGGTGACAGGCTGAACAAGAGTCGCTGGCTCACGACAATCAATGTCGAAGTTTTGTCTAAAAAATCTCTTGACTTGAGTCATGTTTACAAAAATTCACGATGGGGGTTTGCCCTTGGTTGCGCGCATTGAAATTTGTCATGCCGGTTTCTGGCTCGGTATGCTCAGATCGCATTGTTGGCCTGAGACAATCCCGGCATGAAGTTTTTTGATCAATGGCCCTTGGCCTTGCTGGCCGCTTTGACAATCCTGGTGCTATGGACCTGGCTGCGGGTGCGTTCACCGGGCAAGGCGCTGGAGGCGGTCTTGGCGCCGATGGTGGACGAGGTCAGGCAACAGACCGAGCGGCTGGAGCGGGCCTTGCGTGATGAGTTGACGCGCAGCGCAAGCACCACAAGGCAGGAGTTGCTGCAGAGCCTGACGCAGTTCCAGCAACTGCTGAGCCAAGGTCTGCAGTCGAGCAATCAGTCGCTGGCGGCCCAGGCGATCGCGACCCGCGAGGCCCAGGATCAAGCCGCCAGGCGCAGCGCCCAGGCGCAAACCGAGGCGCTGCAGCAACTGTCGGACAAGGTCGAACTAAAGCTCACCGCGATTCAGTCTGACAACGAAAAGAAGCTCGAGCAGATGCGCGCCACCGTCGATGAAAAGCTGCATGCAACGCTGGAGCAGCGCTTGGGCGAGAGCTTCAAGCAGGTGGCTGACCGGCTCGAACAGGTGCACAAGGGTCTGGGCGAAATGCAGACTCTGGCGCGCGACGTTGGCTCGCTCAGCCGCGTGCTGACGAATGTGAAGACGCGCGGCATTTATGGCGAAGTCCAGTTGGCCGGTCTGCTCGAGCAGGTCTTCACGGCTGAGCAATATGCACGCAACGTGGCGACGATCCCGGGCAGCAGCGAGCGAGTTGAATTTGCCATCCGCCTGCCGGGCCAGCGCGACGATGGTGAACCGCTGTGGCTGCCAATCGATGCCAAGTTTCCGCGCGAAGATTACGAACGCCTGCTCGACGCACAGGAACGCGCCGATGCGCCCGGTGTCGAAGCGGCGGCCAAGGCGATCGAGACCCGTTTGCGTGCAGAGGCCCGAACGATCCGTGAAAAATACATCGCGCCGCCGCATACCACCGATTTCGGCATCCTGTTCGTGCCGACCGAAGGGCTTTATGCCGAGGCGCTGCGCCGGCCCGGCTTGCTCGAGGCCTTGCAGCGCGAGCACAAGGTGATGCTGGCCGGCCCGACCACCTTGCTGGCGACGCTGACCAGCTTGCAGATGGGATTCCGCACGCTGGCCTTGGAAAAGCGTTCGGCCGAAGTCTGGGAAGTACTCGGCGCGGTCAAGACCGAATTCGGAAAATTCGGTGAGGTGCTGGCCAAGACCAAGAAGAAGCTTGACGAAGCCAGTCAGACGATCGACCTGGCTGAAACCCGCACGCGCGCGATGACGCGCAAGCTCAAGAGCGTCGAAGCCTTGCCCGACGCTGCGGCGCAGAAGTTGCTCCATCTCGGGCTGCCCGATGAAGGCGCCGAGGGCGACGTTTGACTGCGCCGGCAGTGCCGTTGCGGCAGGCCTTGCCCTGGTTGATCGCGACCCTGGTCGCGGTCCATTCCTGCATGGCGGTGACCCGGGTTGCCGCCAGCTTGTGGGTGTTGCATCAGGGCTATGGCGAGCTGACGCTGGGGCTGTTGCTGAGCAGTTTTGCGCTGGCGCCGATTCTGCTGTCGCTGTGGGCCGGCCGGCAGGCTGACCGGTATGGTTTCCACCGTCCGGTCGGTGTCGGCGTCTTGATGGCGCTGGCCGGCGCGCTGCTCGCGCTGGCTGTGCAAGAGCTGTGGGCGATCGGCATCAGCTGTCTGCTCTGCGGTGGTGCGATCAGCGTTGCTGCGGTGGCGATCCAGCGCGAAGCCGGTTTGATCGCGGCAGACCCTTCCGAGCTCAAGCGGGTGTTCAGCTGGATTGCTCTTGGGCCGGCCTTGTCGAATGCGCTGGCACCGGTGGCTGCCGGCCTGTTGATCGACCATGCCAGCTTTCGTGCCGCCTTTGGTCTGGCCTTGCTGCTGCCCTTGCTGTCATGGGGTCTGGCCCAAAAAGTCCCGCGCCATGCACCCAAGCCGATCGGCCATGTGAATCAGACCAAGCCGGCCTGGGACCTGCTGCGCAGTCCGGCCTTGCGCAACCTGCTGTTGCTCAATATCGTGCTGTCGGCTTGCTGGGATGCCCATATGTTTGTCGTGCCGGTGGTTGGGCATGGTCAGGGTTTGAGTGCCTCGAGCATCGGCCTGGTATTCGGCGCTTTCGCCACCGCAGCCACCATCGTCAGGCTGGCCATCGTCCGCTGGGCCAATCATCTCGACGAGCTGAAGGTGCTGCGCTCGGCGATGCTGCTGGCGACCCTGATGCTGGCCGTCTACGCCTGGCTGCCGGGCACTGCCGGGATGATGCTGGGATCAAGCCTGCTGGGCCTGGCGCTCGGTTCGGTGCAACCGATGATTCTGGCGACCTTGCATCAGGTGACGCCGCCCTTGCGCCATGGGCAGGCCTTGGGCCTGCGCATGCTCGCCACCAATGCCGCGACGATCTCGGTGCCGGTCGGCTTTGGCTTGCTGGCGACAGCGACAGTCGCCTCGGCCCCGATGTTGTTGATGGCCTCGCTGCTGTTGCTGGCCCAATGGCCCGCAAGGGCGATGCGGGTCGCGAAGGATCAGGCCATGCCCTGATGTCGCAGCAGCGCATCGATCGAAGGTTCGCGGCCGCGGAAGGCCATGAAGCTATCCATCGCGTCGCGGGAACCGCCGACTTCCAGAATATTGTGCAGATAGCGTTGGCCGGTGTCGGCGTTGAAAACCCCTTCGACCTCGAAGGCGCTCCAGGCATCGGCGCTCAGCAGTTCCGCCCATTTGTAGCTGTAATAACCGGCTGAATAGCCGCCAGCGAAGATATGCGAGAAGCTGTGCTGGCTGCGGTTGAACGGCGCTGACGGCACGATCGCGACTTCAGCGCGGACTTGGTCGAGTAGCGTCTGGATCGCCGAATCACTGCCGGGCTCGGCATGCAAGCGCATGTCGAAGAGCGAAAACTCGATCTGGCGCAGCGTCTGCAAGCCGCTTTGGAAGTTCTTTGCCGCCAGCATCTTGTCGAACAAGTCGCGCGGCAGCGCGGCAGCGCTGTCGACATGGCAGGTCAGTTGCTGCAGCACTTCCCATTCCCAGCAGAAGTTTTCCATGAATTGGCTGGGCAACTCGACCGCGTCCCACTCGACACCCGAGATGCCCGAGACACCGAGCTCGTCGACCTGGGTCAGCAGATGGTGCAGGCCATGGCCGAACTCGTGGAACAAGGTGGTCACGTCGTCATGTGTCAGCAGCGCCGGTTTGCCGCCGACGCCCGCGGCGAAGTTGCAGACCAGTTGCGCCACCGGCGTTTGCTGCCGACCTTCCGGCCTGGCCCAGCGGCTGCGCACCTCGTCCATCCAGGCGCCAGGGCGCTTGCCCGGGCGGGCGTAGAGGTCGAGGTAGAACTGGCCGACCAGCGCGCCATCGCGGTCAAGGCGGTAAAAGCGCACGCTGTCATGCCAGACTTCGGCCTGAGCTTCGGTGATCCTGACCTGGAACAGCCGCTCGATGATGTCGAACAGGCCGGCCAGCACCCGCGGTACGGTGAAATATTGGCGCAGTTCTTCATCGCTGAACGCATAGCGTGCTTCCTTCAGCTTCTCAGAGGCGAAGGCGTTGTCCCAGACCTGTAGCTCGGTCAGGCCGAGGTCGCTGGCGGCGAACTGGCGCAACTCGGCCAGGTCTTTTTCAGCAAAGGGCCGGGCGCGGTCGCCAAGATCGCGCAAAAAGGCCAGCACCTGGGCCGCGCTGCTGGCCATTTTCGTGACCATCGCCGCCTCGGCATAGTTGCCAAAACCGAGCAAGGCGGCTTCTTCCTGGCGCAGTTGCAACAACTCCTGCATCAGCGCTGAGTTGTCCAGCCCGGCCGGCCCCAGATCACTGGCGCGGGTGACATAGGCGGTGTAGAGGCGTTCGCGCAAGTCACGGTTCTGGCCATATTGCATCACCGGCAGATAGACCGGGAAATGCAGCGTCAGCTTGTGGCCTTCCTTGCTGTCAGCCAAGGCGGCATTGCGTGCCGCTTGCACCACATCGGCCGGCACACCGGCGAGCTCTTCAGCCGTGGCGAAATAGGCAAAACCGTCGGTTGCATCGAGCACATGCTCGGAAAATTTCTGCGACAACTCGGCGCTGCGTTCCTGGATCGCCGCGAAACGCAGCTTGGCCTCGCCTTGCAGTTCTGCGCCGGAGAGCACGAAATCGCGCAGCCAATGCTTCAGCGCCTGCTGGCGCGCCGGGTTCAGACTGGCTGCCGCCTTGCTGGCGGCGATCGCCTTGTACTTGGCATAAAGCCGCTCATCGGCCCCCTGGCGGGTGAAGAATTCGGTGACTGCCGGCAGCATGGCGTTATAGGCCTCGCGCAATTCGGGACTGTTGGCGACGGCGTTCAGGTGGCCGACAGCGCCCCAGGCATGGCCGAGTCGCTCGGTCGCCACGCCCAGCGTTGCCGACAGCGCGTCGTAATCGGTCGGGGTGGCGTCTGATGTGGCGAGTTCCAGTGCGGCCTCGGCCTGGGACAGCAGTTCAGTCATTGCCGGCTCGATATGCTCGGGGCGAATGCTGGCGAAAGCAGGCAACTGGGCCTGGCTCAATAAAGGGTTGCTCACGGGGATTTCCTCGAAAATATGTTGTGCATCTGGAGCGGGGAATCTAGCCGGTTCGGCTTGCCCCCGGATTGCGCTGGAAGCGGCTCAGGCAGCAGCGCGCTCGGCGGCTTCCAAGGTGTTGACCAGCAGCATCGTGATCGTCATCGGTCCGACACCACCCGGCACCGGCGTGATCCAGCCGGCGACCTGGCTGACGCCGGCAAAGTCGACATCGCCGCAAAGCTTGCCTTCCTCGTTGCGGTTCATGCCGACGTCGATCACCACGGCGCCCGGCTTGACCATCTCGGCGGTTAGCATATTGCGCTTGCCGACTGCTGCCACGACGATGTCGGCCTGGCGGGTGAATTGCGCCAGATCCGGCGTTGCGCTGTGGCAGATGGTGACGGTGGCGCTGGCCTGCAGCAGCATCATGGCCATCGGCTTGCCAACGATATTGCTGCGGCCGATCACGACCGCATGTTTGCCGCGCGGATCAATGCCGATCGATTCAAGCATCTTCATGCAGCCATAAGGCGTGCAGGGCTTGAAACCATCCTGCCCGACCATCAAGGCGCCGGCGCTGCCGACATGGAAACCGTCGACATCCTTCAAGGGCGAAATCGCCTCGATCACCAGATTGGCGTCAATATGGGCCGGCAAGGGCAGTTGCACCAGGATGCCGTGGATCGAAGGATCCTGGTTCAGCGCTTCGATCCGTGACAGCAAGTCGTTCTGGCTGAAGTCGGCCGGATATTTTTCCAGCACCGAGTTCAGCCCGGCGTCTTCGCAGGCCTTGACCTTGTTGCGCACATAAACCTGGCTGGCCGGACTGTCGCCGACCAGCAGCACGGCCAAGCCCGGCTTGATGCCGCGGGCGCCCAGGGCGATCACCCGCTGAGTCACTTCAGCGCGAATTTTTTTTGACAACGCCACGCCGTCGATCAGTTTTGCTGTCATGTCACTGTTTTCTAAAAGGAAGGGGTTGCCATCAATCAGTTGGGTCGTCATGAAAACCATCTGCAGAACGCAAAAGAGCCGCTGCAACAGCGGCTCTTGGGTTCTGACACCAGGTCAGACTTTGGCGCTGGCCCCGAGCGCGATCTTGAGCAGATCGGCGACGGTGTTGGCGTTGAGTTTTTCCATGATGTTGGCGCGGTGCGCTTCCACCGTCTTGATGCTGATGCCAAGGTCATCGGCAATTTGCTTGTTCAGTCGGCCGGCGACGATGCGCTCAAGCACCTGGGCTTCGCGCGTCGTCAGCCTTGAAAGCAAGGCGTCGCGGCTGGCAGCTTCCTGATGCGAGGAGAAAGCCGTGCGGGCCTGATCGAGCATGCGTTCGACCAGCGACACCAGCTCTTCTTCCTTGAACGGCTTTTCGATGAAATCCATCGCGCCCTTTTTCATCGTCTGCACAGCCATTGGTACATCGCCATGGCCGGTAATGAAGACGACCGGCAGCGGACTGCGGCGTTCCATCAACCGATCCTGCAGTTCCAGCCCGCTCATGCCATCCATGCGGATGTCGGCTATCAGGCAGGCGACTTCGCGCGGATCGTAGCGGCTGAGGAATGATTCGGCCGAGTCAAAGCATTTGACCCGGTAGTCCTTGCCCTCGAGCAACCATTGCAGAGAGTCGCGGACGGCCTCGTCGTCATCGACGACGTAGACGTTACCCTTTTTCGGAATCAGGCTCATGGTGTCGCTTTTCAGTTCACAGCAGCCCCGGACGCAATATCGGGGCGGGAGATCTCAACCGGAAGGGTGAAGGCGAACCTGCATCCAACAATAATGGCGCCATTGTATAAGTTCTCGGCATTGATTCTGCCTTGGTGAGATTCGATGATCGATCGGCAGAGCCCGAGGCCGATGCCCATGCCGTCCGCCTTGGTCGAGAAGAAGGCCTCGTACATGCGTGCGATCACTTCCTCGGGCATGCCCGGCCCCATGTCGGTGACCGAGAATTCGATATGCCCACCGAGCTCGGGCGTATGCCTGGGAACCACGCGCAATTCGATATGCCGGCGCGACACCGGCAGCGATGCGTTGTCGATCGACTCGGCAGCGTTCTTCAGCAAATTCATCAGCACCTGCTCGATCAGAATCGGATCCACCAGCAATTGCGGCAGACGCTGCGCGACATAGGTGTGGATCGCCACATGGCGGCGGCGCAACTCGATGCCGGCCAGTTCCACGGCATCTTCAACGAGCGCTGCGGCCTGCGCCGATTCGCGCCTGGGTTCGCTGCGTTTCACGAAGTTGCGGATACGGTGGATGATCTGGCCCGCACGCTGCGCCTGCTTGGCGGTCTTCTCCAAGGCAGCGAGCAGGTCATCCTTGCCGATCTGGTCGCCGCGAACACGCGAGACCATGCCGTTGCAGTAATTGGTGATCGCCGTCAGCGGTTGGTTCAACTCATGCGCAACGCTCGAGGCCATTTCACCCATCGTCATCAAGCGGCTGCTGGCCTGGGCTCGTTCGGCTTGGCGGGCGGCCAGCTCCTCGGCGCGGCGTCGCATGGTGATGTCGGTGGCGATCAGCATCTGCGCCAAGGTGCCATCGGTCCACTGCAGGTAGCGTGCCCGCACGTCAAACCACATTTCCAGCGAATCGACATAGACCTCGCGTGGATCCGAAACAGGATCGGTCAGGTAATGGGCCGGTAAACCAGAATAACCGTCGACCTCTTCATCGGCATCGGGGCCGCTGTCATGACCGACCTGGGTGCCGGCCAGCAGGGCATGGCCAGCAGGAAAGGCACCGAACCATTGGCGATAGCTGCGGTTGGCGAACAGCAACCCGCCTTGTTGCACCGACAACACCGACACCGAGGCGTCGAGCCCTTCCAGCATGGTGGTGAAACGTTCGTGCGAAGCCGAGAGCTGGTCACGTACCCGTTTGGCTTCGGTGATATTGGTCATCGAAGTCATCCAGCCGCTCTGCACGCCCTTGGCGTCGATCAGCGGTGAGACATACATACGGCAATCAAACAAGGTGCCGTCCTTGCGCAAGATCCTCAATTCGGCTCCGCCGGCAGGAATATTGCCCTGGCTTTGCAGATCCTGCAGGCGCAGATATTCGTCATGGCGCTCGTTTGGCCAGAAGGCAAACGGTGGCAAGGCGCCGATCAACTCCTGCTCAGAAAACCCGGTCATCGCGCAAAAAGCCGGATTCACATAGGTGATGCGTGAAGCCATGTCCATCGCCCGCATGCCGGTCAACATCGAGTTTTCCATCGCGCGGCGAAAATTCATCTCGGTCGCCAACTCGTTCTGGATTTGCAGGCGCCTGCGCAGATGGCGCCAACTGCCCAGCAGCATCCAGACGGTCAGGGTGGAAAGCGCCACCACCATCCAGAACAAGGTATTGCTGATCAAACCGATCGAGCTGCGGTAGCCCTGGCCGCGCAGTACCAGTCCATTCATCGCCGGTGCCATTGGCAGCTCATGCCAGATCGAGGCACGTATCGCGGTTTTTCCCGGCATCAAGGTGACGGTACTGCTGATCACCCGGTCGGCGGTATCAACCACTGCCATCGGGTGGCGCTCGGCCAGATCGACGGGGACGAAATAGCGCAGCATCGCCTCGACCGAATATTCGGCGATCAGCACGCCAGCGAAGCCGCTATGGTCCAGCAGGGGCACATGAACTTGGAAGACGATGTTGCCAGCGCCGCCGAATGGCGGTGAATAGGAAGGCTGATGCCGCGCACGCGCTGCCTGGAACGCGATTTCCGGCGCGCTGCTTTGATTCGCCATCGGCATCGACGGGTCGCTGCCGTTGCCGTTCATCGGGATATCGGCCTGGAACCCGGCGGCGCCGACACTGGCGCGCCTTTTGCGCTGATTGCTCAACCAGATGATCTGGGTGATCTCGGGGCGTTCGCGGGCGAAATTCGCGGCCTGAGCGCTGAAATTCTGCGCGCTGACCGCATTGGTCAACAACTCGCGGGCCAGTCGGAGCAGTTGCTCCTGGTTATCGTTGAGTCGCAGGCGGATCTGTTGCTGGGCGATTTCGGTGTCACGGATGACTGCCTCGGTCTCGCGTTCGAAGTCCTCGTTGCGCAGATACCAGAAGGCCGTGATGATGGCCGCCAGAAACAACAGCATCGACACCAAGGGGCCGAGGGTTGCAAAGCGGTCCTGGCGCGCCGGCGGCTGACGCCGCCACCAGCGCGCAGCAAAGCGTTGCAAGGGCAGCAGCCAGCGCCTTGTCGCGCCTTTTTGGTCGAGCTGGAAAAAAATCATCATCGATTATCGGTCCACCGACGGCTTGACCGGCAGGGCGGATTTTGATCAATCTCAAGGCTAAATATCACATTATGAAACTCAATCGCATAATTTGGGATTGCTTAAAAATTGTGAGACACTGCGCCTGCTTTTAAACCGTATGGAGACAAAATGTCCTCGCAGCCCCAGTCCTTTTTAGGCGCTTCAGCCAATGACACCGACTCGCTAGAAACCAAGGAATGGCTGGACGCGAT
>CAIJIT010000351.1 GCA_903820745.1 uncultured Burkholderiales bacterium | reverse complement strand
CGCGCGGTGCCCAGACCAGTTCGGCAAAAGCGCTGCGCTCGGCCACACCCGGCAGATGGTTGCCGGCAGGCACAAAGCTGCTGTCGGCAAAGCGCGCGCGCATCGCGGTCAGGCTCAAGGCCGCGCGCCAGGCTTCAGTGAGCTGCCCGGTATATTGGAGTTCAAGCCCCGATCGTTTGGTGCGGCCAGCATTCTTGTAGCTTGAGCGCCCGCCGCTGTTGACGTCAACGACGATTTCATCCTCGGTGTTGATGTCGAACCAGGCCGCATCAAGCCGCTGCGCTTGCGACAGCTTCCACTTCGCGCCGAGTTCGGCATGGCGGCTGTGTGCGGCGCGCAGCGCGGTATTCATCCCGGTCAAACCCGAAGACCGGTAGGACAGCTCGGCGAAGGTCGGGGTCTCGAAGCCTTGGCCGGCGTTGGCGTAGAGATTCAGCGTTGGCATGGCGCGCCACGACAGGCCCAGCACCGGATTAGTGGCGCTATAGGCCAGGCCACCGCTGTCATCCGGATTGCCCGGCGCGCCCGGCGCCGACAGGCCCGGCGCGACGATGTAGTGGTCGACATTGGTGAAGCGGACATGGCTCGCACGCAGCCCTGCGGTGGCGGTCCAATCCAGCCCTAAGTCAATGGCGGCCTGGACAAAGAAGTCGCTGTTCTCGACCCGGTTGCTTTCGTCGCGTTTGAGCGGACCCTGCACGCCGTTGTTGTTGATAAAGCCCTGGCGGGCCTCATCCATCCGGGCCAGGTCGATGCCGGCCGTCAGCCGCAGCGCCTGACCCTGAGCCAGCCGCACGCTTTGCATCAGTTCGGCACCGACACCGGCGTAGTGGCGGTCGAGCTTGACCATGCCGCCGCTCGAGGTATCTGAGGTCTGCGCGCTGCTCGGCAAACCCAGGGCGTTGTCGAGCTGACGCGCACCGAAATAGACCCTGGTGCTCAGCTTCGTCGCTTCGCCCAAGCGGGTGTCAAGCAGCAGGCCAAGCTGTTGCTGCGCCACCACCTTGCGCGAATCCATGCTCAGCGCGATCGGGGTGACCTGGCGCGGATTGGCCTGAAAGTCCTGCAGCGTCAGCCCGAGCGGGTCTTGCGACAGGGGCTGATCGAAGGCGTTGACGACGACGCTGAGGCGGCTGTCGCGGCTCAGCTCATGCTCCCATTTGCCGTTGAACAGTGACCGGCGCGCGGCGCTGTGGTCGCGGTAGCCATCGGTTTGGAATTGCGAAGCGTCGAGCGTCACCGCGTCGCCCGCGTTGCCAGCGGCATATTTCAGCCCGACCCGGGTCTGGCCAAAGCTGCCTGCGGCGACGCTGAGGTCGGCAGTTGGCGTCGCCGCACCGGCTTCGGTGAACACCTGCACCACACCACCCGCGGCATTGCCGTAAAGCTGGGCCAACGGGCCGCGCAAGACTTCGATCCGCGCGGCCGAACTGAGCGAAATATTCGACGATTGCCCTTGCCCGTCAGGCATCGTGGCCGGTATGCCGTCGACGATCAAGCGCACGCCGCGGATACCGAAGGTCGAGCGCGCGCCGAAGCCGCGGATCGACAGTTGCAGGTCCTGGGCATAGTTCTGCCGGTTCAGCAGCGTCAACCCGGGCACGCGGCTCAAGGCTTCCGACAGATTGACCTGCATACCGCCGTTTTCGATCACCTCGCGCGTCACAGCGCTGATGGCGGCAGGCACATCAAAGCTGCTTTGACGACTGCGTTCGACGCTGACCACCACCGGGTCGAGTTGAACCGGCAGCTCGCTCTGGGCTTGCGCGCTGAGGCTGAGCGCCAGCAACAAGCTTGGCGCGACAAAGTGCCGGTTTGGAGCCAAGACTTGCTTCATTGCTTGATCTCGATTTGTTGCGAAGAGAACCATTGGGCCAGATTTTCAATCTCCGCATCGCTGAGCGGTTTTGCAATCAAGCTCATGATTGCATGCTGCCGCTGGCCATTGCGAAAGGCCTTCAACTGCTCGATCAAATAGACATCGGGTTGACCGGCCAGATGCGGCGTGTTGGCCATAATCGCCAAGCCTTGCAAGCCATGGCAGGTGGCGCATTGCTGCGCTTGCTGGCGGCCCGTCTGCGGGACGGAAAAGGCCGGCAGACAGGCCGCCAGCAAGCCGCCCCAAAGTAATTTCCTGAAAAATACATCCAGCATTGAAGACAAGCTCAAAGGGTTACGACAAGCAACGGGCCGGGGGAAACCCGGCCCGTTGCACTGACAGACAAGTACGGACTTCGACTATTTGCCGTCGCCAACGTAGGTCACACGGTACAAGGCGCCGGCAAAATCATCGCTGATCAGCATCGAGCCGTCCTTCATCATCGCCACGTCGACCGGGCGGCCGCGGTACATCCCGGTATCGGCATCGAGCCATCCCTCGGCAAAGACTTCGGTCTTGTCGGCTGTGCCATCCGCTTTCAGGCTGGTGAACATGACCCGCGCGCCGATCGGCGTGGTGCGGTTCCATGAGCCATGCTGGGCCGAGAACAGGCCGCCCTGGTACTTGGCCGGGAAGGCCTTGCCGGTATAGAAAGCCAGCCCCAGATCAGCGGCATGGGCATCCATATAGACCTGCGGGTCGGTGATGTTGGCGGGCAACTTGTCCTTGTCATAACCCTCGTCAGTGATGCGGGTATGGCCCTGCTTCCACGGATAGCCAAAGAACTGGCCGGCCTTGGTGGCGCGGTTGATCTCGCCCTCGGGAATCAGGTCGCCCATGCCGTCGGTCTGGTTGTCGGTGAACCAGAGCGTCTTGTCCTTGGGATTGAACTCCAGCCCGACCGAATTACGGATGCCGGTGGCATAGACCTCGCGCTTGGAACCATCAAACGGATCCATGCGCACGATGCCGCCGATGCCCCATTTATTGAACAGGTCGAGCTTGTTGCGTGGTGGCACATTGAAGGGCTGGCCCAGCGTGATGTAGAGCATGCCATCGGGGCCAACGCGGCAGGTGCGCGCATGATGGTTGTAGGACTCCTCTTCAGGCGGAATCAGCTTGCCCTGCGGCACGGTTTCGATCACGGCCACATCGCCGCCTTCATAGAAGAACTCGGCAGCCGGGAAGTTGAGCACCCGGTTGTGCTCGATGACGAGCAGGAATCCGTCCTTGGTCCAGCACACGCCGTTGGGCACATGGAATTTGGCTGAGGGGGCGAACGGTTTGACCTCGGTGGCGACATCGCCGCTATTGCGGTTGGTGACAGCCCAGACGGTGCTCTTTCTTGTGCCGACGAAGAGCATGTTGGTGCTCGGTGCCACCGCCATATGGCGAGCGTCAGGCACGACCGCATAGAGGTCGATCTTGAAGCCTGGCGGCAGCTTGATGCGCTTGAGGTTCTCGCGCAACTGGTTGGCATTCTTGCCTTCCTGCGGCACCGGCGGCATGCTCGGGTCGACGCCCGAGACCTTCATCTGTTTGAGGTTTTCGATGTTCGGCGCTTGGGCCTGGGCGCTGCCGCCAAGCACCATCGCCGCGACCAGCAGACCAAGGGCGAAATTGGGTGAACTATTCATCTTGTCTCCATTTCACGGTTGAAAAATATCGCTGCGCGAGCGCGAAGCGACAGAATTAGGCTGGGAAGCACCAAAGCGCTTCGGCAAGCCACGAGCTACCTTTTACACCCACCGCAATCTGGCCGGAGCCCCTATAGGCTCATTACGCAACAGATGAAAACCCTGATAGACCCGACAACAATTACAGATGGTTCATTTTTTTGATCGCAAGGTCGCGGCCGGGCCTGAACCGGCCACATCAGACATCAAGGCCCGGTTTCTTCAATCCCAGCGAAAGCTTTCAGCCTTGTGCAAGCTCCAGTCGCCGCCGCCCGAAATCTCCAGCACCTGGCTGTGGAAAGGCAATAGCGCCTGATGATGGCTGACGCTGATCGCGGTGATGGCGAGCGCATCGAGCGGGCCATAAAGCAGGCTTTCGTTGGCGGCGTCAAGCGCGCTGGTGGCCTCGTCGAGCAGCAGATAGCGCGGCTTGGCAAGCAAGGCGCGGGCAAAGGCGAGGCGCTGTTGCTCGCCAACTGACAGCAATTTACCCCAGTCCAGTTCAGCATCAAGCCCGCCCAAACGCGCGGCCAGATCGGGCAGATTGACCCGCTCGAGCCATTGCAGCAACTCGGCGTCCGAGATGTCACGCTCGGTCTGTGGGTAGAGCAACTGGCAGCGCAGATTACCCAGCGGCAGATAGGGGTGCTGGGGCAGGAACAGCATGTCGGGGCCGGCCGGGCGCAGCAGCAGCCCCGAGCCGCTGCGCCAGAGCCCGGCGATGACCCGCAACAGCGAGCTTTTGCCGGCGCCGCTGGCGCCAACGATCAACAGACCTTCGCCAGGCTTGACCGTCAGGCTCAGCTCGCGCAGCAGCAGTTGCTCGCGGTTGGGCGTCTGCAGCGTCAACTGCTGGCATTCCAGCTGGAAGGCATCGAGCGTGCGGATTTGCGACTGGCCGCCGACAGCCAGCTCGGTCTGGCTGGCCTAGGTCTGGGAGAAAGCATGCAGACGGTCAACACCGGCAGACAAGCGGCTGAACCCCTCGAAATGCTCAACGATCAAAAAATAGACCAGGCCCGGCGAGATCGTCCACAGCATGGTGGAAAAGGCCGCCAACTGCAGGACCGAACCGAGCAAGATCATGGTGAAGTAGAGCGACTGCTGGGTAAAGGCGTTGATGTCCTCGGCGATGCGCTGGTCGGGGTTGTCGATGCCGATGATGGCGTTGAGCCGGTAAAAGGCCCGCTGCTCGAAATAGCGCGCCAGGAACTGCTGCGTCAGCCAACGCCGCCAGCGCAGGCCCAGGGTGTCGCCCACATCGTAATAAGGCGCATAGATCGGCACCGCCGGCAGCAGGATGCCGCTATAGCGCCAGATCGAAGCCCAAAAGCGATCGGCATCGCGCGCCGCTAGGGCCGAGGTGAATTCACCGGTTTCCTGATTGAAGAGCACGTTGAAGCCGGTCTGGCCCAGCAGCAACAGCATCAGCAAGGCGAGCAGGCCGCGGTTGCGCCAGCGCTCTTCCGAATGCCAGAAGGGCCAGGCGATGGCGACAAAGCGCTGCCATAAGCGGCGGTTGAAACCTTGGCTTTGAGTTGCCGCCATGAACCCTCCTGCCAAGCCGATTCGGCTTGGCAGCACGAAGTTTCAGTCAGTAGTGGGGCGGCAGTTCATCCCGCAAACGCTGGGCCGATGGGCTGCCTTCAGGCGCCGGCTGCGCCGCCAACCGGCCGACCTCGCGCATCAGCAAGTCGATCTGGTTTTGCTGGCGCACGATCACCAGGTTCAACTGGTCGAGCAAGTCTTCTGTGAAGCTGGCCTTGATTTCGAGCTCGGTGAGGCGGGATTCAATGTCGTTTTCCATAGACCGATTGGACGCGAAATCGCGTCAGCCGTGAATCAGGCGATTGAATCTCGATTGACGCGCCTGCAAGCCCGCTTTCCTGACCGGGTCGCTGCCTACAATGGGCGCGCCATGCTGAACAATTCCTTCCTCAATATTTCGTCGTACAAATTCGTCAGCCTGCCCGATTGCCATCAGCTGCGCGAGTTGCTGCTGCAACGCGCTCAAACGCTGAGCCTGAAGGGCACCGTGCTGCTGGCCGAGGAAGGCATCAACCTGTTTCTGGCCGGCGCGGCTGACGATGTTCACGCCTGGGTCGATGCGCTGCGCGAAGACAAGAGGTTCGCCGACCTGGCACCGAAAGAAAGTTGGAGCCTGGCTGCACCGTTCAAGAAACTGATCGTCAAGGTAAAGCGCGAGATCATCCGCATGAACCATCCGGCAATCCGCCCCGACGCCTTGCCACGCGCGCCGGCCCTGCCCGCCGCAACGCTGGCACGCTGGCTGGCCCAGGGCCATGACGACGACGGGCGCAAGGTCGTCACGCTTGACACGCGCAATGCCTTCGAGATCGACTACGGCAGCTTTGAAGGTTCAATCGATTGGCGCATCGACAAGTTCAGCGAATTCCCGGCGGCCGTTCAAGCGCATCGCGAGGAATTGCTGGGCAAGACGGTGGTGAGTTTTTGCACCGGCGGCATCCGCTGCGAAAAAGCCGCCATTTATCTGCAACAGCAAGGCCTGGACGGCCCGGTCTACCAGCTCGAAGGCGGCATCCTCAAGTATTTCGAGGAAGCCGGTGGCGCCCATTACCAGGGCAGTTGCTTCGTCTTCGACCAGCGTGAAGCGCTTGACGCCGGCTTGGCGCCTGCGACTTGCATCAGCCGACCGGCCAGCGAATCGCATCGGGCCAAGGCCAATCTTTGAACCCTGCAGCGCAGCAACATCTCAGCACCGGACCCTCCATGCAAAGACGCTTTCTGATCGCCCTACTCGCTGCCAGCGCCATAAGCTCGACCGCGTCGAATGCGCAAGGGCCTGACTGGAAAAAGGTCCGCATCGGTGTCGAAGGCGCTTACCCGCCGTTCTCCGAGATGGGTCCCGACGGAAAACTGAAGGGTTTCGAGATCGACCTGGCGCTGGCTTTTTGCACGGCCATGGGGGCCGAGTGCACGTTGGTGCAGCAGGAATTCGATGGCCTGATCCCGGCCCTGCAAGCGCGCAAGATCGACGCGATCATTGCCTCGATGTCGATCACCGACGAGCGTAAGAAGGCGATCGCCTTCTCCGACGCCTATTACAAAACACCGGCCCGCTTTGCCGCCAGGTCGGGCCTGCAGTTCGAGATGACTGCCGCCGGCTTGAAGGGCAAGAAAATCGGCGTGCAGCGCGCCACCATCCACGAAGCCTTCGTGATGGCAACTTTCAAGCAAAGCGAGATCGTCCATTACGCCACCCAGGATCAGGCCTTTCTGGATCTGAAGTCGGGCCGCATCGACCTGACGCTGGCTGACCAAGTGGCGATCGACCAGGGTTTCCTGAAGAAGCCCGAAGGTCGCGGATTTGCCTTCATCGGCCCGAGCTATTTCGATACCAAATATTTCGGCGTCGGTACCGGCGTCGGCATGCGCAAAGCCGATGCCGCAACCCTGGGAAAGAAGTTCAACGATGCGATGGCCGCGCTGCGGGCCAATGGCAAGTACAAGCAACTCAATGACAAGTACTTCGAGTACGACGTCTGGCCCAAGCCATGAGCCGGCCTGACTAACCATGCTGCACGGCTTCCTGCCAAGCCTGCTCGAAGGCGCTGCGGTGACGCTGAGCCTGGCGCTGGCTTCGTTGGCCATGGCGATGCTGCTGGGTCTGGCCGGCGCGATGGCCAAGTTGTCGAGCTGGCGCTGGGCGCGCGGCCTGGCGCAGGTCTACACCACATTGATCCGCGGGGTGCCCGACCTGCTCTTGATGCTGTTGATTTTCTATGGCGGCCAGGTCGGCTTGAATGCCCTGGCCTTGTCGGTCGGGCATGAGGATTACATCGATATCAACCCCTATGCGGCGGGCGTACTGACGATCGGTTTCATCTTCGGCGCCTACTTGACCGAAGCTTTTCGCGGCGCCTTTCTGGCGCTGCCGCCGGGCCAGGCTGAAGCCGGTCTGTCCCTGGGCATGACGCCCTGGCAGATTGCCTGGCGCATCACCTGGCCGCAGATGTTCCGCCATGCGCTGCCCGGGCTGGCGAACAACTGGCTGGTGCTGATCAAGAGCACGGCGATCGTCTCGGTGATCGGCCTGTCAGACCTGATGACGCGCGGCCAGCAAGCCGCGGGCACGACGCGTGAACCGTTTGTTTTCTATCTGGCCGTGGCGCTGATCTATCTGGGTTTCACCAGCGTCTCCGAGCTGTTCTTCGCGCAGTTGCAAAAGCGCCTGTCGACCGGCGTCAGCCAGGGCCGCTTGTGAGCTTTGACATCATTGCCGACAACATCGCGCTGTATCTGGACGGCGCCCTGACGACGCTGGCCTTGCTCCTGATCTCGCTGCTGCTGGGCCTGGCCCTGGCGATTCCGCTGGCCCTGTTGCGCAGCCTGCAAGGCAGCTGGATTTCGCGGTTGATCTGGGTCTACACCTATGTTTTTCGCGGCACGCCGATGCTGGTACAGCTGTTCCTGATCTATTACGGCTTGGCGCAATTCGAAGCCGTGCGCGAGAGTATTTTCTGGCAACTGCTCAGTTCGGCTTGGTTCTGCGCCTGTCTGAGCTTCACGCTCAACACCTGCGCTTACACCACCGAAATCATCGCTGGCAGCATCCGTGCCTTGCCGGCGGGCGAGATCGAAGCCGCCAAGGCCATCGGCATGAGCCGCAGCGTGATGTTCCGCCGCATCGTCCTGCCTTCGGCGCTGCGCCGCGCACTGCCGGCCTACAGCAACGAAGCGATCTTCATGCTGCATGGCACGGCGCTGGCCAGCATCGTCACAATCCTCGACCTGACCGGCGCGGCGCGCCAAGTCAACGCGACCCATTACATTCCCTTCGAGGCTTTCATCACCGCGGCATTGTTCTATTTCTTGTTGACCTTGATCCTGGTCGGGCTATTTCACAAAGCCGAAGCCCGCTGGTTGAAACCCTTGCTGCCGCGTTGAGTCCACCCCATGCAAATTCAAAAACACCTGCTTCTCTCCCCTGCCCCGGGCACCCAGCGTGAATTGCTGTCGCTCCATTACGGACAGCCGGGCAAGGGGCTCAAAGCCTATCTGCAGGCCTCACTGCATGCCGACGAGATGCCCGGCATGCTGGTGGCCCACCATCTGCGCAGCAAGCTCGATGCGCTCGAAGCTGCTGGGCTGATCCAGGGTGAAATCATCCTGGTGCCGATGGCCAACCCGATCGGCCTGTCGCAGTTCCTGCTGCATGGCCATCTGGGCCGCTTCGAAGCCAATTCGGGCGAAAACTTCAACCGCCATTACCCCGACCAGATCGACGCCGCGGCGCTGGCGGCCGAACCGCAGCTGAATCAGGACCCGGCGCACAACTGCCAGGTGCTGAGGCGTGAGTTGAAGGCAGCGGTGGCCGCAGCTGAAGTCGGCACCGAGCTGCAATCGCTGCGCAAGACGCTGATGGGCTTGAGCTGCGATGCCGACATCGTGCTCGACCTGCATTGCGATGCCCAGGCCGTCATGCACCTGTACACCGAAACGCCCTGCTGGCCCGATTGCGAGCCGCTGGCGCGCTGCCTTGGCGCGCGCCTCACTCTGCTGGCCAAGGATTCGGGCGACAACCCGTTTGACGAAGCCTGCTCGCAGGTCTGGTGGCAATGGGCCGAGCGTTTTGAAGGCCGGTTTCCGATTCCGCAAGCCTGTCTGGCGGTGACGGTCGAGCTGCGCGGCAGCGCCGATGTCGAACATGATCTGGCCAGCAGCGATGCCGACAATTTGCTGGCTTTTCTGTCCTTCCGCGGCCTCATCAAAGGTGCCCTAGCGCCGCTGCCACCAGCGCTTGGAGACGCCAGGCCATTGGCCGGCTGCATGCCGATCAAGGCGCCCAGCGCCGGCTTGTTGACCTTTTTGCGCCAACCCGGCCAAACCGTGGCTGCGGGCGATGTGATCGCCCATGTGATCTGCCCGATCAGCGCCAGCGTCACTGAACTGAAAAGCCCGGTCGACGGCCTGCTGTTCGCCCGCGAATCGACCCGTTTTGCCAGCGCCGGCATGAAGGTGGCCAAGGTCGCGGGGCGGCAAGCGCTGCGGACCGGCAAACTGCTCGGCGCTTGAAGGCTGAAACCATGACCGCCAGTCTGATCGTCGAAGACCTGCACAAGCGCTATGGCGAGCGCGAGGTGCTCAAAGGCTTGTCGCTGTCAGCCAAGACCGGTGATGTGATCACCCTGATCGGCTCCAGCGGCTCGGGCAAGAGCACTTTTCTGCGCTGCCTGAACCTGCTCGAGCAGCCGCATCAGGGCCGTTTGTCACTGGCCGGTGAGGAGCTCAAGCTGGTTCGCGACCGCGATGGCAGCCTCAAGGCTGCCGATGCCAGGCAGTTGCAGCATTGGCGTGCGCGGCTGGCTTTCGTGTTCCAGAACTTCAACCTTTGGGCCCACCGCACGGTGCTCGAAAACGTCATCGAAGCACCGATTTATGTGCTCGGCCAGCCCAGGGCCGAGGCGATCGACAAGGCCCAAGCCCTGTTGGCAAGGGTCGGCATGTCGCAGCGCCAGCAGGCCTATCCGGCCCAGTTGTCGGGCGGCGAACAGCAACGCGTGGCGATCGCGCGCGCGCTGGCGGTCGACCCCGAGGTGATGCTGTTCGACGAGCCGACCTCGGCGCTCGACCCGGAACTGGTCGGCGAAGTGCTCAAGGTGATGCGCGACCTGGCCGCCGAAGGCCGCACGATGATCGTCGTCACCCATGAAATGGGGTTTGCCCGTGAGGTCTCGAACCATGTGATGTTCCTTCACCAGGGCCGGGTCGAAGAACAAGGCCATCCGCGCGATGTGCTGAACCACCCGCAAAGCGAACGCCTGCAGCAATTTTTGAGCGGCGGACTCAAATGATCGGCTGATCTGGAACTGGGAACTGGGTTTTGGATTGGTGGACTGGCTGGCCGACTGGGCGGAATACTCCGCTCATGTCCTCCCGCGCCAGCATACCGTCGCCCCCCTTTACTTTGCTGCGCATTGCGCCCAGCCGGCCGGTTCATCAGCTTGGATGTTTTGCCAAAGTGAGCAGGTATCGCCGTTCAGGACGGTGGCCGAGCAGCGCAGCGCAGCGAAGTGAAGGAGGAGGATCGGGCAGGGCCTGATCCGGGGGGGACATGAGCGAAGTCGCTCGGCCACTGCCCTGAACCGTCCCACAGTGCCCGGGCCCAATGCCCGCAATGGCCTTCAAACCGCTGAGGCGAGTTGCTCCAGCGTCACATGATCAAGCGCCTTGGCATGGGTGCTGGCCAGGATCACTGGCGGCGCCAAGCCCGCTTGAAAAGCTTCTTTCCAGCGCAGGACGCACAAGCACCAGCGGTCGTTGGCCTTCAGGCCGGCAAAGCGGTACTCGGGCCTGGGTGTGCTGAGGTCATTGCCGCGGTTGCGCGAATAGGCCAAAAAGTCATCGGTCATGCGCGCGCAGACCAGATGCCGGCCTTGATCTTCGGCATCGGTGTTGCAGCAGCCATCACGGAAAAATCCGGTCAATGGGTCGTAAGAGCAAGGCACGAGCTCATCGCCAAGAACATTCAATTCAGTCATCGGAATTCCCGAGAACCCCCGCCATTCATGGCGGGGAGGTAGAGGGGCAGCCTGTGAGGGCTGCTGACGGTGCAGAGCAAGCGCGCTGCGCCTCGACGTAAGCCTTGATGGTTTCCCGTGGCGCACCGCCTGCGCTGACGACGCAGTACGAAGGCGACCACAGCACGCCTTTCCAGTATTTCGACGCAATGTCG
>CAIJIT010000350.1 GCA_903820745.1 uncultured Burkholderiales bacterium | reverse complement strand
CAGCGCAGGCGGTGCGCCACTGGAAACCATCAAGGCTTACGTCGAGGCGCAGCGCGCCTCCTCTGCACCGTCAGCAGCCCTCACGGGCTGCCCCTCTACCTCCCCGCCATGAATGGCGGGGTTTCTCGGGAATTCCGATGAATTTTCAGCCCAGGTAACGGGCTTGCAGATGGGCTTTGAAATGGGCCGGATTCAGGGTTTCGCCACTGGCGCGCCGCACCAGTTCGGGTGTTTCCCAACGTGAACCCTGACTCCAGATCCGGCTGTGCAGCCAGTCGAAGACCGGTTGCAGATTGCCGGCGGCAATCTGTCCATCGAGGCCCGGGTTCTCGCGGCGCATGCTGGCAAACCATTGCGCCGCATACATCGCACCGAGGGTGTAACAGGGGAAATAACCGAACAGTCCGGCGCCCCAATGCACATCCTGCATGCAGCCATCGCGGAAATTGCCGCGGGTGTCGATACCCAACAACTCCAGCATCTTGGCATCCCACAGCGCCGGGATGTCCGCGCATTCGATCTGCCCTTCGATCAGGGCGCGCTCGATCTCGTAGCGCAGGATCACATGGGCCGGATAAGTCACTTCATCGGCATCGACGCGGATCAGACCTTTGCTGACCTGGGTCAGCAGTCGGTGCAGATTGAGCTCCTCGAAAGCCGCCTGATCGCCCAGGTGTTTGAGCAGATGCGGTTTCAGCAGCGCAGCAAAAGCCGGGTGGCTGCCGAGTTGCATCTCGAATGACAGGCTCTGGCTTTCATGCAAGGCCATTGACCTGGCCGATGCCAGCGGCTGGCCCAGCCATTCGCGCGGCAGTCCTTGCTCGTAGCGACCATGGCCGGTTTCATGGATGACGCCCATCAGGCTGGGCAGAAAACTGTCCTCGCGGTAGCGCGTGGTCATACGCACATCCTCGGGCACGCCGCCGCAAAACGGATGGGCGCTCTCGTCGAGTCGGCCGGCTTCGAAATCGAAACCCATCAAGCGCATTGCATCCAGACCCAGGGCGCGCTGACCGACCTTGGGGAACTGACCCTGCGGCTGCAAGGTCTGCTGCTGCGCTTGCCTGGCTTGCACTGAAGTGATCAAGTCGGGCAGCCATTGGCGCAGGTCGCCGAAAACCCGGTCGACCTCGCTGCTGCGCATGCCGGGCTCATATTGGTCCATCAAGGCGTCATAGAGACCGAGCCCGCTGCTGTCGGCCAGGTAACGCGCTTCCTCGCGCGCCAGTCGGACGACTTCGCGCAGGTTGCCCAGGTAGCCGGCCCAGTCATTGGCCGGGCGCTGGCTGCGCCAGTCATGTTCGCAGCGCGAGGTGGCCAGCGATTTGGCTTCGACTAGCGCTTGCGGCAAGGCGTTCGAAGCGCGCCAGAAGCGGCGCATCTCGCGCAGATTGGCACGCTGGTCGTCGTCGAGCGTTTCGCCCTCAGCCTGCTCGAGCAAACCCTGCAGCGCAGGCTCGGTGGCGAGTTGATGCAGCAAGCCGCCCATCTCGGCCAGCGCCAGCGAGCGCGCCTCGTTGCCCTTGGTTGGCATATTGGCCGACTGGTCCCATTGGGCGATCGATTGCAGATGGGACAGGCGGTGCAGGCGCTGATGGCGTTGGTGCAGGTCGGCGTAGGCGTTCATCGGGGATGGAACTCGCTTGAAGTGAATGAAATTCTCGTTGCTCAGCCGCGTGCAGCCAGCGCTTTCAGCAACTTGTCATGGATGCCGCCGAAGCCGCCGTTGCTCATGCACAGCAGGTGATCGCCCGGCTTGGCGACCTTGCAGACTGCTGCCACCAGGGCGTCGACATCGGCACCGACCCAGGCTTGCTTGCCCAGCGGCACCAGCGCTTCAGTTGCGCTCCAGCTCAAGCCCTGCTGATTGCAAAAACTCAGGTCGGCTTCTTCCAGCGCCCAGGGCAGCAAGGAGGTCATCGCGCCGAGCTTCATCGTGTTGGAGCGCGGCTCGAAAATCGCGAGGATCCGATCGGCCCTGGCAACGCGGCGGCGCAGACCGTTGACGGTCGTGCGGATCGCTGTCGGGTGATGGGCGAAGTCGTCATAGACCTTGATACCGGCGACTTCGCCGCGCAACTCCATGCGGCGGCGCACGTTCTTGAACTGGGCCAGGGCCGCAGCCGATTGCTCCGGCCTGACGCCGACATGCTCAGCCGCTGCGATCGCAGCCAAGGCATTCAGCTGGTTGTGCTCGCCGATCAGTTCCCATTCAACCCTGGCGACTTTGAGGCTGCCGCGCAGCACATCGAAAGCCTGGGGCTCGCCTCGCGCTCGGAAGGCGCCGGGCTCTTCCTTGCGCGGGCCGAAACGCTGCAATTCGCTCCAGCAACCGCGCTTCAGGACCCGCTGCAGCGCTTCTTCACGGGCGTTGACGATGATGCGGCCGCTGGCCGGAATCGTCCGCACCAGATGGTGGAACTGGGTTTCGATCGCGGCCAGGTCAGCAAAGATGTCGGCATGGTCGAACTCAAGGTTGTTGAGGATGACGGTGCGCGGGCGGTAATGGACAAATTTGCTGCGCTTGTCGAAGAACGCGGTGTCGTATTCGTCGGCTTCGATGACGAAGCAGTTCTGTTTGCCGAGTCGCGCCGAGACATCGAAATTCTGCGGCACCCCGCCGACCAGAAAGCCCGGCTGCAGGCCCGCATGTTCGAGGATCCAGGCCAGCATCGCGCTGGTGCCGGTCTTGCCATGGGTGCCGGCCACCGCCAGCACATGACGGCCCTGCAGCACATGGTCAGCCAGCCATTGCGGCCCGCTGACATAGGGCAGACCGGCGTCGAGGATCGCTTCGATCAAGGGGTTGCCCCTTGATACGACATTGCCGATCACGAACAGATCGGGCTTTAGCGCCAGTTGTTCCGGCCCCCAACCCTGCACCAGCTCGATGCCCAGGGCTTGCAGTTGGTCGCTCATCGGTGGGTAGACATTGGCATCGCAGCCGGTGACCTGATGACCTGACTCGCGCGCCAGCGCGGCCAGGCCGCCCATGAAAGTGCCGCAGATGCCGAGGATGTGAATATGCATGAGTTTTCCGGCAGGCCGCGCTAGGCGCGGAAGGTAAAAGAACTTCTGAAAAGGGGCAGCGAGGCTGCTTCAGCGCAGCGCTTGGCGGGCTGCGTCGAGCGTCGCGGCAATATCAGCCTGGCTGTGCGCGGCGCTGACGAAGCCGGCTTCGTACAAGGCCGGCGCCAGGTAAACGCCGGCGTCCAGCATCGCGTGGAAGAAGCGGTTGAAGCGGGGCTGGTCGGTCGTCATCACCCGACCATAGTTTTGCGGTAGCTCGGGCAGCAGGAAGAAGCCGAACATGCCGCCCTGCGAATCGGCGCTGAAGGGCACGCCGTTATCGGCGGCGATCGCTTCTAGGCCTTCGACCAGCGTTTTTGTGCGGGCCGCCAGGGCCTCGAAGAAACCGGGTTTTTGCAGTTCGCGCAAGGTGGCCAGGCCGCAGGCGGTGGCGACCGGGTTGCCGCTCAAGGTGCCGGCTTGGTAGACGCCGCCGAGTGGCGCCAGATTGGCCATGATGGCGCGGCTGGCGCCGAAAGCGGCCAGCGGCATGCCGCCACCGATGACCTTGCCGAAAACGCTGATGTCGGGTTTGAACCCCGGGATCAGGCCGGCGTAATGGCCTTGTGCGCTGTGCAGGCCGACACGAAAACCGGTCATCACCTCGTCGAATACCAGCAGCGCGCCATGTTGGCTGCAGAGTTCGCGCAAGCGCGTCATGAAGGGCAGGCTGGCGCGGACGAAATTCATGTTGCCGGCGATCGGCTCGATGATCACGCAGGCCAGCTCAGACCCGTGCAAGCTGAAGGCTTCTTCCAGTTGCGCGAGGTTGTTGTACTCGAGCACCAGCGTGTGCTGCACCACTTCGGCTGGCACACCCGCGCTGGTCGGGTGGCCGAAGGTCGCCAGACCCGAGCCGGCCTTGACCAGCAAGGCGTCGGCATGTCCGGGGTAGCAGCCCTCGAACTTGATAAAGCTTGAGCGGCCGGTGGCGCCGCGCGCCAGCCGGATTGCGCTCATCGTCGCCTCGGTGCCCGAACTGACCAGACGGATCTGCTCGATGCTCGGCACCAGCTTGATGATTTCCTCGGCCAGTTCGATTTCGCGCAATGTCGGCGCGCCGAATGACAGGCCTTCGTCAACCGCGCTGTGCACTGCTTCGAGCACGGCCGGATGGCCATGGCCCAGGATCATCGGGCCCCACGACCCGATGTAGTCGATGTAGCGGCGGCCTTCGGCGTCAAAGATATAAGCGCCTGCCCCGCGTTCGATGAAGCGCGGTGTGCCGCCTACCGCGCGGAAAGCCCGCACCGGCGAATTGACACCACCCGGGATGACCTGCTGGGCGCGTTCGAACAGGGCTTGATTCTTGGGCATGGTCAGCGATCAATCAGTCAAACAATCAATGCATGCGACGCGGCGTGCGCGAGCTGCCATCGGGGGGTGCAGCGGGGCTATCGGCTTCAGCGTCTTGTTCCACCCCTTCTTCATCGGTGGGCGGCAGCGCCCAGAAAAAGCGGTCGGGCAGCATATTGCCCATGCCGGGCCTGAAGCCCGCTTCCAATGCCTGGTCCAGGAAGGACAAGGCCTCGCCGACTGCGGATTGGATGTCGGCGCCGACCGAAAGCAAGGCGGCTAGCGCGGCCGACAAGGTGTCGCCCGCGCCGATGAAACTGACCTCGACGCGTTCGAACTTCTCGCCGGTGATCGGTCCATGCGAGTTGGCCAGTACGTTGTCGACAAACTGGTTCGCCAGGCTGATCCCGGTGACCAGCACATGGGCGGCGCCATGTTTGGCGGCGGCCACGGCGAGTTCGCGCGGCGATGCGGGCCGGTCGGCTTCCCAGTCGGGCAGCAGGAAGTCGGTCAAGGTCTTGTGGTTGCCGACCAGCACATGGGCTTGCGGCAGCACCAGTTCGCGGAAGGCGTCCAGATAGCTTTGCTGCTGCTCTTCATCCAACCAGGCCACACTGGGCAGGTAAGCGACCAGCGGTACATCGGGGTAATCGCTCAGCACCTCGGCGACTGCACTGACACCCTCGGCGCTGCCCAGAAAACCGACTTTCCAGGCGGTGATCGGCACGTCTTCCAGAATATTTCGTGCCTGCTCGGCGATCGTGTCGGCGTCGAGAGTCTGGTGTTCAAAAATTTCAGCGGTGTCGCGCAGCACGATCGCGGTGACCACCGGCAGGCAATGCGCACCCATCGCGGCGATCGTCGCCACGTCGCCTGCGAGGCCGCCTGCGCCGCTGGCTTCACTGGCGTTGAAGCTCATCACGCAGGCTGGCGCGTGGGCCTCTTCGTCCTGGAGGGGTGCCAGATCGGCGACTGGCTTGGCGTTTTTGATCATGTTGGCTTGCGGCGGTCGGCAATTCAAAAGGTCTGGCCGCTGGTGGTTCGAGGCCTTGCCGGAATCGGATTCCGCCAAGGCGCATCGAGCAACCGGGGTGACTGTTCTGCCTCATCTGCCAATGGCAGAACAGGCGGACCAGCGTGGCTACAATCGCGCCATTGTAATGAGCAAAAGACAAGCACCGTGAATGACTCGAGTACCTGGATGTGCCTGATTTGTGGTTGGATTTACGACGAAACCACCGGTGACCCTGAGCATGGCATTGCGCCTGGCACTTTGTGGGCTGACGTCGATATGAACTGGACTTGTCCGGAATGCGGAGCCCGCAAAGAGGACTTTGAAATGGTGCGGATTTGACAATCTCCGCTTGATGGGCTGAAGTCCGTCGCCATCGTGCAGGAGGACATGTGGATTCTGGAAACCCTGAAACTGTGAGCGCTGGCGTCAAATTCGACCCGCCGTCAGCCAGCTTGCCCGCCTGGGTGTTGCAGGTTTCAGGCCTGGCAATGCAAACCGCGCATCAACCCCTCGGCGGTGCGCTGGCCCGTCCGGCCGATTTTGCGGCGACCAGCCCTTCTTTGTTAGCGGCGGCGGCTATGCTGCAGCAGGTCGCCGAGTTGATGCAGGGTGTGCCTGCGAACCGCAAGCTGCTGGCGGCGGCGTTGAAGGCGGTGCAGGACCTAGCGCGACAGCCATCAAGCATCACGCAGGACAAGGTCGAGGCGATCAGGCGCGCCAACTTTGCGCTGCTGGCCTATGCGACGCAGCCAGGCGATGCTTCGCCAAATTCGCCAATGCCACTATTCCCGGCTTATCGCAAGCTGCAGCAGATCAACGGCGCCTTGCGTATCCATCCTGCCGATCTATGGCATTGCGATTGGCGCTGGCTCGAGCTGCCGCGCGACGAGTTGGTCACAGCGCTCGACCCGATCGCCGCGCGCGAGCCTTTCGAGGCGACCCTGCTGAGCTATCTTCGCGCTCCGGACAAGCTGCATTCAATGCGTTTGGGCGACCAATGCGCTGGGCTGGCAGCAGGACAGACCCAGCCTCATTCGCGGACCTTCTGGCATCTGGCCGCGGCGCTGTTCGAGGCGCAGGTCGATGGACTGTTGACCATCGACCTCTATGTCAAACGCGCCGCGGCCAAATTGTTGACGCAGTTGCGGCAGATCGAGCAGGGGGATGCGGCATTGCCGGAATCCCTGGCGATCGACTTGCTGTTTTTCTGTCTGCAAGCCGCTGCCCAAGGCAAGCCCGGGCCGCGCCTACAGGCCCTGCTGAGCCGCTATGGCGAGGACCATGGTCTCGCCGCCAGCTACGAGGATGATTCAGGCCTGGTTCTTCCCGACCTGTCGGGAATGCGGGCAGCGCCGGGCAGCGTCCTGCATCAGTTGCGAGCTGACTTGACCGGGATCGAGCGGCAGGCCGATGCCTGCTGCATCGACCCTTCGCAAACCCAGCGTCTGATGCCGTTGGCGGCGCAGCTCTCTTCGATGCGCAAACTTCTGAGCGAACAGGGTTTCGACCAAGCCGCGCTGGCCTGTTTGCGCATTCGCGTCGAAGTCGAGGAATTGAATATGCTCGATGCCGCTTCTGCTGCCTCGGCATTGAGGCCGCTGCTCGAGCGCCATGCGGCCAACCTGGGCGCGCTGGCCTTTGTCCTCGACATGGCTGCGGTCGACCCCGCCATGGCCAAACGCCTGATGCGTTTCAACGCTGCCAGCGGCAATCTCGAGCTCAGGCTGGATATGCAGGTCGCGCCGCTGCTGACCTTGGTGCCTGCGCCGGCGTTACACGATGTGGATGCACCGGCCCGGGTCGAAGACGACGAAGCGGTCCGCGTCATCGGCTCGTTGCGCATCAGCATTGCCTTGTTCAACGTCTTTCTCAACGAGTCGGACGAACTGTCGCGCCATCTTTGCATGACGCTGGCCGAGTGGGCTTCGCATCTGACCGGTCCTGTGCCTGCCGAAGCTCAGGCGCTGGCTCAGGCGCTGGCCGGCAATGCTGAAGCCGTCGGTTTTGGGTCGGTGGCCCTGCTGGCGGGAGAACTGGCCCAGGCTTTGGGCCGCGCTGCCTTGGCCGAGGGCTATAGCCAGGCTGATGGCCAGTTGCTCGTCAAGGCATCCGAAGACATCCGCTATCTGCTGCACCAGTTTGCTGCCGGCTTCCTGCGTGCCCATGACGCTGCCTTGCTGGTCAGCCTGCAGGCCTATCCTGAGGTCTTGGCGGCGGCCTTGCCGACAGGCCAGGCGCTGATCTGATCTGATCCAATCCAGGCTCGATCCCTTCCAGAGAATTCGATGCTCGTTTTGAATCGCCTGAGATTCCTGCTGCTCTTGTGCCTGGCGGGCAACGCGGCCGGACAGGCGCTTGATCCGGCGACGGCTCTGCCAGCCCCACAGGCGGCCAGCGCTGCCGCCGCTTACCGGACCCAGGACCTCGATTGGGTCGATGCCGGCCGCCAGCGTGCGGTGCCGGTGCGGCTGTACTGGCCGGCAAAGGTCGCAGCGGGTGCGAAGCTGCCGCTGATCATTTTTTCGCATGGCATCGGCGGTTCGCGCCAGGGCTACAGCTATCTGGGTGCTTATTGGTCGGCGCAGGGTGTGGCGAGCCTGCATGTCCAACATATCGGCAGCGACCGGCAGCTCTGGTTCGGCAATCCCTTTGGCCTGGTCGGGCGTTTGCAGACTGCTGCGGCCGAAGGCGAGGCCTTGAACCGGGTGCGCGACATCAGCTTTGCGCTCGACCAGTTGCTGCAAGGCGAGCATGGCGCGCAGATCGACCAGGCCAGGATCGTCGCAGCCGGGCATTCCTATGGCGCCAGCACCACCATGCTGCTGGCTGGCGCGCAGATCGCGAGGCAGGGTGTGGCGCTGGAGCTGCGCGATGCGCGGATCAAGGCTGCGATCCTGATTTCGGCGCCGCCGTTCTACGGCGAGGCCGACGCCGCAACCATTCCCGCCAGCATCGCGATCCCGACCCTGCACATCAGCGCCACCGAGGATGTCATCACGATTCCCGGCTATTACTCGGCTGCCGGCGACCGGGTCGCGCTGTTCGAGGCCACTGGCAACAGCGCCGGCCGTTCGGCCAAGGCCATGGCCATCTTTGAGGGCGGTTCGCATAGCATCTTTACCGACCGTGCTGGCACCGGCGGCCTGGCCTTGAACCCGCGCGTCAAGAACGCCACCAAGGAGCTGTCGCTGGCCTTCTTGAGCCATGTGTTCGACGCCAGCGATGCGGGCCTGGAACAGTTCGGGCTGCGTTATCGCGACATCCTGGCGCGCTGGGTGTTGCCGCTGCCTTGAGCGTTAGGGATGCTGCATCCTTAGATCGCCCGGCTTTTCACCACCGCATAGCGTTCCAGGGTTTTCTTCCTGGCTTCGTCGTGACGCACGATCGGCGCCGGGTAATCCCGACCCAGCGTGACACCGCAGGCCTGCAATTCGACCGGCCTGGCTTCCCAGGGCGCATGAATCAGTTTTGGCGGCAGCTTGGCCAGTTGCGGCAGATAGCGCTTGATGAACTTGCCTTCGGCGTCGAACTTCTCGCTCTGCGTGACCGGGTTGAAGATGCGGAAATAGGGCTGCGCGTCGCAGCCACTCGATGAAGCCCATTGCCAGCCGCCATTGTTGGCGGCTTGGTCGAAGTCGAGCAGCTTTGCGGCGAAATAGGCTTCGCCGCGGCGCCAGTCGATGCCCAGATCCTTGATCAGGAAGCAAGCCGTTACCATGCGCAGCCGGTTGTGCATATAGCCGCTCTGGTTCAGCTGCAGCATTGCCGCGTCGACCAGCGTATAGCCGGTGCGGCCCTCGCACCAGGCCAGAAATTGTGCCTCTGCAGCGGCACCGGTTTCCCAGGCAATCGCGTCGTATTCAGGTCTGAAACTGCGGCTCATCGCATGCGGGTGATGGTGCATGACCTGGTGGTAGAAATCGCGCCAGATCAGCTCGGACAGCCAGACTTCGGCACCGCGGTCGCCGGCCTGCATGCGCTGCCAGGCCTCGCGCGCCAGTTGGCGGATCGAGATCGTACCGAAGCGCAGGTGCACGCTCAGATAGCTCGGACCTTTTACTGCCGGGTAGTTTCTGGCTGCGTCATAGCGATCGATGCGGTCGAGGAAATCGTCGAGCAGATCGGCGGCCCCCCGGCTGCCGCCTTGCAGCTGCGGGCTCAGCCCTGCCGGCTCAAAACCGATCCCGGCCAGGCTCGGCACCCCGTTGGCCAGATCGCTATGGCCCAGCGCGGCGGCCAGCGCCTCGACTTGAAAGGACTCGAGGTCGCCCGGCGTCAAGCGGCGCAGCCAACTGTTCTTGTAGGGCGTGAAGACGCCGTAAGGTTTGCCGACCGCGGTCAGCACCTCGCTGCGCTCGAAAATCACATGGTCCTTGAAGCTGTGCAACGCGCAACTGCCAAGCTGCCGCGCCACTTCCGCGTCGCGCAGCAAGGCGGCCGGTTCATCGTCGTGATTGTAGAAAACGGCTTGCACGCCGAGCTGCCGTGCCAATTCTGGCATCAGCTCGGCCGGGCGACCCTGGCGAACGATCAGGCCCGCGGCAGGGTTCAAGCGCCGCAGGTCGGCATCGACAACGCCCAGGGCATCGAGGATGAATTCGACCCGCCGGTCGGCGCGCGGCAAGGGGTCGAGGATGTCCGTATCGAGCACAAAAGCGCAGTAAACCTGCCTCGCCGACTGCAGCGCATGGTGCAGCGCCGCGTTATCCTGCACCCGCAAATCGCGGCGCAACCAGACCAGAATCTTGTCAAACATTGCTTGTTTCATGCCCGGAGTTTCGCTGACGAATAAACTATGCGCATGGCACAAGAGCGAATCGACCTTAGCAACCAGTTTCTGATCGCCATGCCCGGCATGGCCGACGAGGCTTTTTCCGGCAGCGTGGTCTATATGTGCGAGCACAACGAACAGGGCGCGCTGGGCCTGGTGATCAACAAGCCGATTGCGCTGACGCTGGGTAATTTGTTCGAGAAAGTCGAGCTCAGCCTGCCGCATGAAGAGCTGGCAGCCTTGTCGGTCTTTTTCGGTGGCCCGGTGCAGACCGAGCGCGGTTTCGTCCTGCATGAGCCGCTGGATGCCAAGGCGGGCCAGTTCAATGCCACCCTGGTCGTGCCCGGTGGCTTGTCGATGACGACCAGCCGCGATGTGCTCGAAGCGCTGGCCAATGGCGCGGGACCGAAGCGTGTGCTGGTGACGCTGGGCTACTGCGGCTGGGCAGCAGGTCAGCTCGAAGAGGAAATCGGCCGCAATGGCTGGCTCACCGTCGAGGCTTCGCCAGGCATCATCTTCGACACCCCGGTCGAGCAGCGCTATGAGGGGGCGTTGCGCCTGCTCGGAGTCGACCCGCGCATGCTCAGCCAGCAGGCAGGGCATTGCTGAGCATGACCGGCGAGGCCCCGCAATCGCTGCTGGCTTTCGACTTCGGCACGCGGCGGATCGGTGTTGCGACCGGCAACCGTTTTTCGCAAAGTGCCGAGCCGCTGAAGTCGATCGCGGTCGACGGCGAAGCGCGTTTCCTCGCGATCGAACGGCTGATCAAGGAATGGCAACCGGATGCGCTGGTGGTCGGCCTACCGGTTCACCCCGATGGCGCCGAGCATGACATGACCTTGCGCGCGCGCCGCTTCGGCCGGCAGTTGCATGGGCGATTCCGCCTGAATGTTTATGAGGTGGACGAACGCTACACCAGCGTCGAGGCCGAGAGCCGCGGCGCCCGCGATGTCGATTCGACAGCCGCTGCCTTGATTCTTGAACAATATTTCCGGGAGCATCAATGAGCGATATTTTTCTCGATGCCGAGGCGCTCTATGTCGAGTTGCTGCGTGGCGTCAAAAAACTGCTGCAGCCCGATACTGTGCTGGTCGGTATCTGGTCGGGTGGCGCCTGGCTGGCCGAGCGCTTGCAACGCGACCTTGGACTGCCGGGCCAGCCTGGCGTGATCTCCAGCGCCATGCACCGCGATGATTTCAGCAGCCGCGGCATGTCTGCCGGAGCTGATCACACCAAACTGCCGTTTGACGTCAGCGGCCTGCCGATCCTGCTGGTCGACGATGTCCTGTTCACCGGACGCACAACGCGGGCGGTGATCAACGAGCTGTTCGACTTCGGCCGCCCGGCCAGCGTGACCCTGGTGGTGCTGGTCGACCGCGGCGGGCGCGAGTTGCCGATCGAGCCGGCGTTTTCAGCCGCGCGCATCAGCCTCGGGACAGGGCAGAATCTGCGCCTGGCCAAGGACGATGCGGGCCGTTTCAGTTTTGATTTGAAGGGAGGCTGAGCGATGCTGTCCAGACGCAACCCGCAGTTGAACAAGCATGGTGAGTTGGTCCATCTGCTGTCGATCGAAGGCCTGCCGCAGGCGGTCATCCACCAGATCCTCGACACCGCCGGGACCTTTTTGTCGGTCAACGACCGCGAAGTCAAGAAAGTGCCGCTGCTGCGCGGCAAGAGCGTTTTCAACCTGTTTTTCGAGAACAGCACCCGCACCCGCACCACCTTCGAGATCGCCGCCAAGCGTTTGTCGGCCGATGTCCTGAACCTCGACATCGCACGCAGTTCGACCGCCAAGGGCGAGACCCTGCTCGACACGGTGGCCAATCTGTCGGCGATGCATGCTGACATGTTTGTCGTGCGCCATGGCGAGAGCGGCGCGCCCTATCTGATCGCCGAGCATTGTGCCCCGCATGTGCATGTGGTCAACGCCGGGGACGGGCGCCATGCGCATCCGACCCAGGGCCTGCTCGATATGTACACGATCAGGCATTACAAGCAGGATTTTCGCAATCTGACCGTCGCGATCGTCGGCGACATCGTGCATTCGCGCGTCGCGCGCAGCGACATCCATGCGCTGAACATCCTCGGTGTGCCCGAGATCCGTGCGGTCGGCCCGAAGACCTTGGTACCGGGCGACCTGCGTGAGATGGGCGTGCGCGTCTGTCACGACATGGCCGAAGGTGTGCGCGGTGCCGACGTGATCATCATGCTGCGTCTGCAGAACGAGCGGATGAGCGGCGGCATGCTGCCGAGTGCGGGTGAGTTCTTCAAGAACTTCGGCCTGACGCCGGAGAAGCTGGCCCTGGCCAAACCCGATGCGATCGTCATGCACCCGGGGCCAATCAACCGTGGGGTCGAGATTTCATCCAGCGTGGCTGATGGCGAGCAGAGCGTGATCCTGCCGCAAGTGACTTTCGGCATTGCGGTGCGGATGGCGGTGATGTCGATTTTGGCGGGGAATGAAACATGAAAATTCTGATCAAGGGCGGCCGTTTGATCGATCCGGCCTCGGGCCTCGACCGGATCGGCGACCTCTGTGTGGCGGCGGGCCGCATCGTCGCCCTGGGCAATGTGTCAGCTGATTTTCAACCCGACCGCGTGATCGATGCGGGGGGCTTGATCGTCGCCCCCGGATTGGTCGACTTGGCCGCCAGGCTGCGTGAGCCCGGCCATGAGCATGAAGGCATGCTGGAAAGCGAATTGAAGGCGGCGGCTGTCGGCGGCGTGACCAGCCTGGTCTGCCCGCCCGATACCGACCCGGTGCTCGATGAGCCGGGTCTGGTCGAGATGCTGAAGTTCCGCGCACGCAAACTGAGCCGCTGCCGACTGTTTCCTCTGGGCGCCCTGACGCGCGGGCTGGACGGCGAAGTGCTGACCGAAATGGCCGCCTTGACCGAGGCAGGTTGTGTCGGCTTCTCGCAAGCGGACAGGCCATTGCGCGACACCTTGGTGCTGGCCCGCTCGCTGCTGTATGCGGCAACTTATGACTACAGCGTCTGGCTGCGCCCACAGGATGCCTACCTCAGCGGCGGGGTGGCGGCCAGCGGTGCGGTGGCGACCCGGCTGGGTCTGTCGGGTGTGCCGGTGACCGCCGAGACGGTGGCGCTACACACGATCTTCGAACTGATGCGCTCGACCGGTGCGCGGGTCCATTTATGCCGGATTTCCAGTGCTGCCGGGGTCGAGTTGGTGCGCATGGCCAAGCGCGAAGGGCTGGCGGTGACCGCCGATGTGTCGATCAATTCCTTGCATCTGACCGATGTCGACATCGGCTATTTCAATTCGGCGATGCGCTTGAATCCGCCGCTGCGCCAGGGCCGGGATCGTGCCGCCTTGCGCGCAGGCCTGGTCGACGGCACGCTCGACGCCTTGGTCAGCGACCATATGCCGGTGACTGCTGACGAGAAGAACATGCCTTTTGCTGAAGCGACGCCGGGTGCCACCGGGCTTGAGCTCTTGCTCAGTCTGGCCTTGCGCTGGGCGGCTGACGAAGGCCAACCGCTGGCCCGCGCGCTGGAGGTGGTGACCGCAGCACCGGTGCGTGTGCTTGGCAATGCGCTCGGGTCCCTGGTCGCCAGTGCCGGCCGCCTGGTCGATGGTGGCGTGGCCGACATCTGCATTTTTGATCCTGAGGCATATTGGCAAGTCACGCCTGAAGGTTTGAGCAGTCAGGGCAAGCACACGCCTTTTGCATTCAAGACCGGCGGTTTTGAGTTGCCGGCGCAGGTTCGCTACACCTTGGTGGCAGGCCATATCGCGTTTGACGCCGCCGCCCTGGTCGCCTGACTTGCGCAGCCTCGTTGCCGTTTGGCGCTTGCTGCGCTTTGCCCTGCATGCGCTGCAGGGCCTGCTGCTGATCAAGTTGCGCTTCGGATCGCTGAAACTGGCCGAGCGTCAGGCGCATATCCAGCGTTGGTCGGCCAAGTTGTTGAAGATTCTCGGCGTGCAATTGGCCACGCAGGGCCACAGCCGGCCCGGCGCCAAGCTGGTGGTGGCCAACCATGTGTCCTGGCTCGACATTGCCGCCCTGCATGCGCTGCTGCCCGAAGCGCGTTTCGTTTCCAAGTCCGATGTGCGGCATTGGCCCGTCATCGGATCGATGGTCGAAGGCGTGGGCACTTTGTTCATCGAGCGCAGCAGCAAGCGCGATGCGTTGCGGGTCGTCCACCAGATGGCCGAGGCCTTGAAATTCGGCGACACGGTGGCGGTTTTCCCCGAAGGAACCACCGGCTCCGGGCCCGAGTTGCTGCCCTTTCACGCCAATTTGCTGCAGGCAGCAATCGCCACTGAAACGCCTTTGCAACCGTTGGTCTTGCGCTGGTCCGAGCCCGGTCAGCGCTTCAGCCTGGCAGCGCAGTTCATCGGCGAGACCAGCCTGGTTCAAAGCCTGTGGGCCATCGCCTCAGCGCGTGGCCTGAGCGTGCAGCTGAAAGTGCTGCTGCCGATGGCTACAGCGCATGCCGACCGCCGTGCGCTGGCGGCGCATCTGCGCGACACCATTGCGCAGGCTTTGGCCGACCTCGACTGATCAGGCTTTTCCCTGGTTGGCGACGGCGGCGGCCGCTTTTGCCGCAGCTTCGGGGTCACCGAGGTAATAGCTCTTGATCGGATTCAAGTCAGCGTCGAGCTCATAGACCAGCGGAATGCCGTTGGGGATGTTGACGCCCACGATCTCGTTGTCGCCAATGCCGTCGAGGTACTTGACCAGTGCGCGAATGCTGTTGCCATGGGCCGAGATTACGATGCGCTGGCCGGACTTGATCGCCGGCGCGATGGTTTCGTCCCAGAAAGGCAGCACGCGAGCAACCGTATCCTTCAGGCATTCGGTCAGCGGCACCAGTTCAGCGTCGAGCTTGGCATAACGCGGGTCACTGCGCTCGCTGCGCGGATCGCTGGGGTCCAGGGCCGGTGGTGGAATGTCGTAGCTGCGGCGCCAGATCAGCACCTGCGGGTCGCCGAACTTCTTGGCTGTATCGGCCTTGTTCAGGCCCTGCAGCGCGCCGTAATGGCGCTCGTTGAGGCGCCAGCTGTTGACCACCGGCAGCCAGGTCCGGTCCATCTGATCGAGGCAATGCCAGAGGGTCCAGACCGCGCGTTTGAGCACCGAGGTGTAAGCGATGTCGAAGTCCAGCCCGGCCTCTTTGAGCAGGACGCCGGCTTGTTTGGCCTGTTCGATGCCGGTGGGGGTCAGGTCCACATCGGTCCAGCCGGTGAAGCGGTTTTCGAGATTCCAGGTGGATTCGCCATGGCGAATCAGAACGAGCTTGTACATTGACGGGTCTGAGGCCGCCCGATTCGGGCAGGACAATTCTATCGGGCTGCACCCCTTGACGACCGCTCGCCAGCAGCCTGACGCAGGTTCTTTCTATAATCGCCTTCTTTTTCCTTCCGGATATAGCCCCTTGAACTTTTTGCTCGAAAACTGGATTCTGGTGCTGGCTGCTTCGGTGTCGGGCGGCTTGTTGCTGCGTCCGATGCTGCTGCGCGGCAGTCAAGGTGCTGCGTTGCCGACCGCCGAGGTGGTGCGGATGATGAATCGCGAAAAGGCGGTGCTGATCGATGTCTGCGAGGCTGAGGAATTTGCTGCAGCTCATGTGGCAGGCTCGCGCAATGTGCCGCTGGCCGCGCTGGAGGGTCACAAGTCCTTGCCGTTGAACAAGACCCTGCCGCTGATCGCCATCTGCAAGAGCGGCGCCCGTGCATCACGCGCGGCTGCCAGCCTGCGCAAGCTTGGCTATGAAAATGCCCAGTCCCTGGACGGCGGCTTGGATGCCTGGCGCGAAGCCGGTCTGCCGGTCGAAAAATCGGCCTGATCCGTTCGAATCAATTTCTGCCAGAGGAGCCTCCATGCGCGCCGTGAAGATGTACACCACCCAGGTCTGCCCCTACTGCTTGCGGGCCAAGGCCTTGCTGAAGCAGCGCGGTGTCGAGCAGATTGAAGAAGTCCGCATTGACCTCGATGCGCAGGCACGCGAGCAGATGATGAGCCTGACCGGACGCCGTACCGTGCCGCAGATTTTCATCGGCGACACCCATGTCGGGGGCTGCGATGAATTGATGGCGCTCGACCAGCGTGGCGGCCTGCAGGCGATGCTGCAAAACGCCTGATTTACCACCCCGGCGCAAAGCCTGGGTCATAATCGCAGCCGCTGCCCCTGGCATTGAGCTGACGGGCCCCATTATTTTGAGAGACATCATGGCCGACGATACCGAAAACCCAGTGTTCCAGATCCAGCGGATGTATTTGAAGGATCTGTCGCTGGAGCAGCCCAATGCGCCGCAAATCCTGCTGGAGCAGACCCAGCCCGAAGTTGACATCAACCTCGCGCTGTCGGCTGAACCGGTGGCTGAAGGTGTATTCGAGGTTTGTGTGACGGCCACCGTCACGACCAAGGTCGGCGACAAGACGCTGTTCCTGATCGAGGCCAAGCAAGCCGGCATCTTCGAGATCCGCCATGTGCCGCAAGAGCAGCTTGAAGGCATTCTGGGCATCGTCTGCCCGCAGATGATTTATCCCTATCTGCGCGCGATCGTTTCGGATGTCTGCACCCGCGCCGGCTTCCCTCCGGTGCTGCTGTCGGAAGTCAACTTCCAGGCCATGTTCGAAGCGCAGCAAGCGCAACGCGACGCCGCTGCAGCGGGCACGATGAACTGAGTTTGTCGCGCTTTGCAGCAGCATCATGCCTCTGCTCAGCAGGGGCATTTTTTTTGATCCGGGCTTCCGAAAATCCGCCTGCGGGCTGACCAGCAACTGGAGGGTGATATGAAAATCAGCATTCTCGGCGCCGGTGCCTGGGGGACAGCGCTGGCCGTGCAGGCCGCTGCAAGGCATCAGGTGGTGCTCTGGGCGCGCGACCCGTTAGCAGTCAGCGCCATGCAGTCGCAGCATTGCAATGCCCGCTATCTGCCCGATACGCTGTTGCCGCAGGCCTTGTCGGTCGAGGCTGACCTGGCGCGGGCCATTGCCCACGCTGCAGACGGGCTGATCGTGGTGGCCACGCCGATGGCGGCGCTGCGACCGATGCTGGTGGCTTTGCCGGCAGGAGCCCAGGTGCTTTGGCTGTGCAAGGGCTTCGAGGCCGGCAGCGGGATGCTCGGGCATGAAATTGCGCGCGAGGTCCAGCCGCTGTTGCGCGGCGGGATCCTGTCCGGGCCCAGTTTTGCGCAGGAAGTTGCCGCGGGTCAGCCAACAGCGCTGGTCGCTGCCAGCGACGACGAAGCGCTGACCCAGGCTGCAGTCGCTGCTTTCCACAGCGAGAGGTTGCGCATCTATACCTCGGCCGATCCGGTCGGCGTCGAGGTGGGTGGCGCGGTCAAGAACGTGCTGGCGATTGCCGTCGGCATCGCAGACGGGTTGCGACTGCAGGCTGAAGGCCATGGCGACAGCGCCAATGCCCCGGGCCTGAATGCGCGCGCCGCGCTGATCACCCGCGGCCTGGCCGAAATGCTCAGGCTGGGCCTGGCGCTGGGCGCGCGCAGCGAAACCTTCATGGGTCTTTCCGGTATCGGCGACCTGGTGTTGACCGCCACCGGCGACCTGTCACGCAACCGCCGCGTCGGTCTGGCGCTGGCCCAAGGGCAGGCCCTGGCCGACATCCTGCATGACCTCGGCCATGTTGCCGAGGGCGTCTACAGCGCGCCGACGGTGCTGGCGCGGGCGCGCCAGAAGGGGATCGAAATGCCGATCACCGAGGCGGTGGTCGCGGTGCTGGACGGTCGCTTGAGCCCGGCCGGCGCGGTCGACCTCTTGATGGGGCGTCAGTCCAGAGCCGAATGCTGAGACGGCAGCTGATGCTCGCCGCTGCAGCGCTGGCGGCATGGCCTGCCCGCGCCCAAGGCTGGCCGGGGCGACTGATCCGACTGGTCGTACCTTTCCCTGCCGGCAGCTCACCCGATTTGATCGCGCGGATGCTGGCTGTGCCGCTGGGTGCCGCACTCGGTCAGAATTTCGTGGTCGACAACCGGCCCGGTGCCGGCGGCGAGATCGGCACCGGGGCGGTCGCCCATGCGCAGGCTGACGGTTACACCTTGCTGCTGACGATCCAGGGCCCGCTGGTGACTGCGCCGCTGTTGAATCGGCATTTGCCTTATGACCCGGCCAAGGACTTTCAGCCGATCGGCCTGGTGGCGACTTCGCCGAATTTACTGGTGATTGACCCGAAACTGGGCGTTGCCAGCCTGGCCGATTTCGTGCAGCTGATGAGGTCAAAACCGGGGCAATTGAACTATGGCAGCGTCGGCAATGGCAGCGCAGCCCATCTGGTGATGGAGGCCTTCATGGCCCGTGCCGGCATCGCGTTGACTCATGTGCCTTACCCTGGCTTTCCGCAAGTCGTCAATGGCATGCTGGCTGGCCAGGTGCAAGCCGCTTTCATGGTGCCGGGCGCTGCAATCGGGCAGGTCAGGGCAGGCAAGTTGCTGGCCATCGGCGTCACCAGTCTCGAGCGCGTCGCTGCCTTGCCTGATCTGGCCACGATGGCCGAGCTGGGATTTGCCGGTTTCGAGGCGACTTCATGGCAAGCCTTGTTGGCGCCGGCCAAGACGCCGGCGGTGATCGTCGACCGGCTGGCGCGCGAGTTGCAGACTGTCCTGCGCAGCGATGCGATGCGTGACAGGCTGCAGGCCCTGTATTTCACTGCCGCCAACAGTTCACCCGAAGGTCTGGCCCGGCTGATGGCGACTGAACGGCTGCGCTGGGCGGCCGTCATCAAAGCTGCGGGCGTCGAGCCCGGGTAGCCGGCGTCGGGGCCGATCAGACCCCGTCGGTGTAGCCGTTCTGCCGCCAGGCTTCGAACACCGCCACCGCCACGCTGTTGCTGAGGTTGAGACTGCGCTGGCCGCTGCGCATCGGCAGCCGCACGCGCTGTTCTTGTGCAAATTGCTCGCGCAGCAAGGGCGGCAGGCCGGCCGTCTCATTGCCGAATACCAGGAAATCGCCGGCTTGCCAGGCGACTTCGGCGAACGAATGGCTGCCCTTGGTCGTGAAGGCGAAGAGCCGCGCGGGGTCGGGTTTTGCGGTTTCAAGAAAAGCGTTCCAGTCGCGATGCCGGATCACCGCGGTGTACTCGTGATAGTCGAGTCCGGCGCGCTGCAGCAGGCGGTCTTCCATCAGGAACCCGAGCGGCTCGATCAGATGCAGCGAACAGCCGGTGTTGGCCGCCAGACGAATGATGTTGCCGGTGTTCGGCGGGATTTCCGGGTGCACCAGAACGATGTGGAACATGGGGGATCTTTTCTCAGTCTTTGGGTCCGGGCGTTCTGGCGATGACCCAGGCCTGTACCTTGGTCGCACCCGCCCGGCGCAGCACGCGCGCCAGCTCGAACAAGGTGGCGCCGCGGGTCATTACATCATCAACGATGGCCACATGGCTGCCGCGCAAATCGCGCTGTCGCGCCGGCTCGACCGCAAAGGCCTGGTGCATATTGGCGGCCCGCTCATGCAATTCAATGCCGTCATTGAATTTGAAATGCTGCAGCAACCGGTCCCAGGGGCAGGCGTAATCGAGCGCAGCGATGGTTCGATCGACCGGCGGCGGATGGCGCAGGCAGGACCCGCATTGGCGCAGCGAGCTCATCGGCAGTCGGGTCGCGCAGGTCCGGCAGCGCGGCGCAGGGTTGGCATAGCGCTGCAGGCAGTCAGCGCAGGTCTGGGAATGGGACAAGCTACGGCAGATCTGACGTTGGCCCGGGCAGCGCGACAGCAACCGCTCAAACCATGCGGGTTTATACGGAGTCAGGCAACGCTCGGGGATTGAATCAATATACTGCTCAGCAGATGCAGATCACGACCTCCCCGGCAATCCGCCCGCAGCAACTCGACCCGGTAGCTCTTCAGCGTCAGGCGCGTCGCCTGGCTCAGGCTGAGTTCGCGCCTTGGCTGCACAGCGACGTGGCGCAGCGGATGGCCGAGCGCCTGCCCGTCATCAAACTGCAGCCGCGCCGCTTGCTGCAATGGTCGGCCTTTCTGGGTGGCAGCGACACTGCGCTGAAGGCGATCTACCCGGATGCCGAGCAGGTTCGTCTAGAGCCAACACCGGAACTGGTCGAGCGTAGCCTGGCGGCTGGCAAGCGCGGTTGGTTGCAGACCATCATGCGCCGCCTGCCGGGGCAGGTATTGGTCCCATCCGCCCTGACTGGAGCCGCAAACGTTGACCTGGTCTGGGCCAATATGGGATTGCATGCCGACGCCGACATACCGCGGACTTTGGCGCAATGGCATGACGCGCTGGCGGTGGACGGATTCCTGATGTTTTCCTGTTTCGGCCCCGACAGCTTCATCGAATTGAAGAAGATCTATGCAGCGCAGGGCTGGGGTCGGCCGGCCACCGAATGGTGGGATATGCATGACATCGGCGACTTGCTGATCGAGGCCGGTTTTGCCGACCCGGTGATGGATCAGGACCGGATCAGCCTGACCTGGGCAGACGCAGAATCATTGCTGAAAGACTTGCGTGCACTCGGCGGCAATGTTGCGCCGGAGCGTTTTGCTGGATGTCGTGGCAAGGCCTGGCGTGCCAGCTTGTTGCAGGCGCTTGAAGGTCTGCGCGACAGTGATGGCCGGCTGCGCTTGAGTCTGGAACTTGTCTATGGACATGCCTTCAAAGCGGCACCCAAACTACAGTTGAATGCTGAGACCCATGTGTCGCTCGAACAGATGCGATCGATGCTCCGGCAGGCAGGCAAACAATGAATCGATGCGCAAATCCGACAGGGCTTGTCTTGGCCTGCGCTAAACTCCCGGGTTGGCAGAACTTACTGCCTCGACCGAGGGTTGCTCTATCTCAAGAAATCGAGCGGCGTTGTTTGTCTCAATCGGTGAAATGTGAAGAATCCTGCCGGGTCGCCTCGGCTTCGCAGCAGCGGTTCGTGAGTTGAATTTGATACAGAAGTGACGACCATGATGATGATGAACGCACGAGTGGATCGAGCCGCGAGCCGGCTGGGGCAGATGGGAAAAGCAGCTTTTGTTGCCGGCGCGATGCTGGCGGCACAAGCTGCCTTGGCAGTGAATGACCTGCCAGGTGGCCCGGGTGTCAATGACATCAATTTGCGAGCGCCGGTGACGGCCATCGCAGCAGACCAGATGTGGCTGCATAACTTCATGCTGATCATCTGCCTGGTGATTTTCCTGGCGGTCTTCGGCGTGATGTTTTATTCGATTTTCAAGCACCGCAAGTCCAAGGGCGCGGTGTCTGCCAATTTTCACGAGAGCGTCAAAGTCGAGATCGCGTGGACCATCGTGCCTTTTGTCATCGTCATCCTGATGGCCTTGCCGGCCACCAAGGTGGTCGTCGCGATGAAGGACACCACGAATGCCGACCTGACCATCAAGGCCACCGGTTACCAGTGGAAATGGGGCTATGACTACCTGAAGGGCGAGGGCGAGGGCATCGGCTTTCTGGCCACGCTCGACAATGCTCAGCGCGAAATGTCTAACGCCGGCAAGCCCGAAGGCGACAACTACCTGCTGAAGGTCGACAACCCCCTGGTCGTGCCGGTCAACAAGAAGATCCGCATCATCACGACCGCCAATGATGTGATCCATTCCTGGAGCGTGCCGTCGTTTGGCGTCAAGCAGGATGCGATTCCAGGTTTCGTCCGCGATGCCTGGTTCAGGTCTGAAAAGATTGGCGACTATTACGGCCAATGTTCGGAACTGTGCGGCAAGGAACATGCGTACATGCCGATTCACGTGAAGGTGGTGTCGGCCGAGGATTACACGCAATGGGTTGACGGTGAGAAGAAGAAGCTCGCCGCCAAAGCCGACGATCCGAACAAGGTTTGGGAGTTGCCGGCGCTGATCGCCCGCGGCGCAAAAGTCTACAGCGCCAATTGCGCCGCTTGCCATCAAGCCAACGGCAAAGGTGCCGGCCCGATCAAGCCGCTGGACGGTTCGGCCGTGGTGCTGAACGAAGACAAGCTCAAGCAGGTGCTTGTGCTGCTGAACGGACAGAACAACCTCACCATGCCTTCCTGGAAACAGTTGAGCGACACCGAAATTGCGGCAGTCATCACTTACACCAAGAATTCGTGGAGCAACAAGACCGGCTGGCTGGTTCAGCCGTCTGAAGTTCTGGCCGCTCGCAAGTAAGCGCCGAACGTCGAACAAGCAAAGGAAACAAGATGAGTGCAGTACTTGACCACCATGGTCACGACGTTCATGACCACCACGACGACCACCATGCACCTTCGGGCTGGAGGCGTTGGCTGTTTGCGACCAACCACAAGGACATCGGGACTTTGTACCTGCTGTTCTCGTTCACGATGCTGATGGTTGGCGGCGTGTTGGCCCTATGCATCCGCGCTGAGTTATTCCAGCCCGGCTTGCAGTTCTTCAACCCGGAACTGTTCAACCAGTTCACCACGATGCATGGCCTGATCATGGTGTTCGGTGCGATCATGCCGGCCTTCGTCGGTTTCGCCAACTGGATGATCCCGCTGCAGATCGGCGCTGCCGACATGGCTTTTGCGCGCATGAACAACTTCAGCTTCTGGCTGCTGATTCCTGCGGCCTTGAGCCTGGTCTCGTCTTTCTTCATGCCTGGCGGTGCACCCGCTGCCGGCTGGACGCTTTATGCGCCGCTGACGTTGCAGATGGGTCCGTCGATGGACGCCGGCATCTTCGCGATGCATTTGATGGGTGCTTCGAGCATCATGGGCTCGATCAATATCGTCGTCACCATCCTGAACATGCGCGCTCCTGGCATGACCCTGATGAAGATGCCGATGTTCTGCTGGACCTGGTTGATCACGGCTTATTTGCTGATCGCCGTGATGCCGGTGCTGGCCGGAGCGATCACGATGACGCTGACCGACCGTCATTTTGGTACGTCCTTCTTCAACCCCGCCGGTGGCGGTGATCCGGTGATGTACCAACACATCTTCTGGTTCTTCGGTCATCCCGAGGTCTACATCATGATCTTGCCGGCCTTCGGCATCGTCAGCCAGATCGTGCCGGCATTTGCCCGCAAGCGCCTGTTCGGCTACGCCTCGATGGTCTATGCCACCGCGTCAATCGCGATCCTGTCCTTCATCGTCTGGGCCCACCATATGTTCGCTACCGGCATGCCGGTTACCGGGCAGTTGTTTTTCATGTACGCGACGATGCTGATTGCGGTGCCGACCGGCGTGAAGATCTTCAACTGGCTGGCAACGATGTGGCGCGGCTCGATGACCTTCGAGTCGCCGATGCTGTTCGCGGTCGGCTTCATCTTTGTCTTCACGATGGGCGGCTTTACCGGTTTGATCCTGGCGATGGCGCCGATCGATATCCAGGTGCAGGACACCTATTATGTGGTCGCTCATTTCCACTATGTGCTGGTGGCGGGTTCCTTGTTCGGTATGTTTGCCGGCTTCTACTACTGGGCGCCGAAATGGACTGGTGTGATGTACAACGAATGGCGTGGCAAGTTCCATTTCTGGGGTTCACTGATCACCTTCAACATCACTTTCTTCCCGATGCATTTCCTCGGCCTGGCCGGCATGCCGCGGCGCTACGCTGACTATCCGACCCAGTTTGCCGACTTCAATGCGATCGCTTCGGTCGGGGCCTTCGGCTTTGGTTTCATGCAGGTCTATTTCTTCCTTGCCGTGGTGCTGCCGATGATGCGTGGCAAGGGTGAGAAAGCACCGCAGCGTCCCTGGGAAGCTGCCGAAGGCCTGGAATGGGAAGTGGCTTCGCCAGCACCGTTCCATACCTGGGAAACACCACCCAAGCTGAATGCCAATGCGACCAAGGTGATCGGCTGAAAATGACTGCCAACGCCGAGCAACGCAAGAACAACAAACGCCTGGGGCTGATCCTGCTCAGCGTGGCCCTGGTCTTCGGCCTCGGCTTTGTCAGCAAGATGATGCTGTTTGGGTTCTGAGTTGTCGATGAAGACTTCGAGTTGGACTTTTGCCGCCGCCTTGCGCAGGGACAACCGGCAGTTGGTCGGCAAACTGCTCGTGGTGGTTGGGTTGATGTTCGGCTTCGGCTACGCGCTGGTGCCGATGTACCGGGCGATCTGTACGGCGATTGGCATCAATGTGCTGTCGCTGTCGGAGCGTCAGCATGCGGTGCGCGCCGAAGATGTGAAGAATACGCAAATCGACCTCAGCAGGTCGATATCGGTCGAGTTCGATGCGAACGCGCGTGGCCCTTGGGAGTTCAAGCCAGCCGTCGCGCATCTGGCCGTGCACCCGGGTGAATTGACGACGGTGATGTACGAGTTCAGCAATACGCAAAACCGGGTGATGACTGCGCAGGCAATACCGAGCTATGCACCGAAGCAGGCCACGCCCTACTTCAACAAGCTGGAATGTTTTTGTTTCAATGAATACACCTTACAGCCTGGGGAGGCCAAACGTTGGCCCGTGGTCTTCGTGATCGACCCCAAGCTGCCTGCGGATGTGAAGACCATCACCCTGTCCTATACCTTCTTCGAGGTCGCTGGCAAGGGGGGCAAGCAGGCTTTGCAAGTGGTGACGTCGGGCTCGCGCTCATGAAGCCGCTTGCTGAAGTGACACCGGTGACATCCAGGCCGGCGTCGTTTTTGCAGACCATGCGCGCGGTGGCATGGTCATTTTTCGGCGTGCGGCGTGGCGCTGATTATGAGAAAGATGTGGCTCAACTGAACCCGGTGCATGTCATCATCGCGGGCTTGTTGGGAGCTGTTTTGTTCGTGCTGGCGCTGGTGCTGTTGATCCAATGGGTCATCGGCAGCGGTGTGGCCAGCGCTTAGTTGTGATCAGGACTGAGTCCAGTTCGAGGAGAAAAAATATGTCGGCAGCGACTGCTACGGGCCATGCCCCACATTATTTCGTACCGGCGCCTTCGCGGCACCCGGTGATGGCTGCGATCGGCCTTTTCATGCTGATCCTCGGTGCAGGCCAATGGATCAACGGTCACCATTGGGGTGTCTGGCTGCTCGCCTTCGGCTTCCTCTGGTTTGCCGTGGTGCTGACACAGTGGTTCCGCCAGGCCATTGGCGAGAGCGAGGCAGGCCTTTACAACGAGCATGTCGACCTGTCGTTCCGCTGGAGCATGGGCTGGTTCATCTTCTCTGAAGTGATGTTCTTCGGCGCATTTTTCGGCGCGCTTTACTGGACCCGCATGCATGCGGTGCCGTCGCTCGGCGATCTGGAAAATTCACTGCTTTGGCCGGACTTCAAGGCCTTGTGGCCGAGCGTGGCTGCCGGCATGACTGCATCCCCTGCCGGGACGGTCGAGGCTTTCAGTACCATGGGCCCATGGCCGCTACCAACGATCAATACGGCCTTGCTGCTGACTTCGGGCGTGACCTTGACGATTGCCCACCATGCGCTGATCGTCGACAATCGTTCCAAGACGATCGCCTTCATGTGGATGACGGTGCTGCTCGGCATGACCTTCCTGTTTGTCCAGGGCTATGAGTACCACCATGCCTATACCGAACTGAATCTGAAGCTGAGCTCGGGCGTCTACGGTTCGACCTTTTTCATGCTGACCGGTTTCCACGGTTTCCACGTGTTCGTCGGCATGCTGATGCTCTTGTTCATCACCCTGCGTCTGCAAAAAGGCCATTTCACCAAGGATAGGCATTTCGGCTTCGAGGGCGCTGCCTGGTATTGGCACTTTGTCGACGTCGTCTGGCTGGGCCTGTACGTGATCGTTTACTGGCTCTGAGAAAAGCTGCTGGACAAAGCAAAAGCGCCGCAAACGCGGCGCTTTTCCGTTGGTGAATTCAACGCAATGGTAGGCCGGTCGGTTCGATCCATCCCAGCAAGTAGCTCAGCAAGATGAACAGGAACAGCGCAACTGAAATGCCGACCCGCACCGCCAGGGCCCTGGCCATATTGGGCCCGCGCTTTTCACTCTTGCTGCCGTTTTTCAGCATGAACAGACCGGCGGCGGCCAGCGCGCCGAGGATACCGATGAAGGCGATCAGGATGACGATTTTCATGCGTCCCTATTATGCCCTCCAGGGACTGCCGTGAAGAGCGGCATGCGTGTCGCAATGCTGCTGCTTGCGTTGGCTGCTGCCTCGCTGACCTGCAGGCTTGGATTCTGGCAACTTGACCGGGCGGCGCAAAAGCTGGCCTGGCAGTCGTCGATCTCCGAGCGCGGTCAAATGCCGGCTCTGCAATCTCAGGATCTGGCGGCGGCAGGGGCAGATGCACAACTGCACCGGCGGGTCCGTCTGCGCGGCCATTGGGCGGCAGACAAGACCGTCTTTCTCGACAACCGGCCGATGCAGGGCCGGGTGGGTTTTTTCGTGGTCACGCCCTTGCAACTCGAAGGACGCAACCAAGCGGTACTGGTGCAACGTGGCTGGGCGCCGCGCGATGCGCAGGACCGCAGCCGTTTGCCGCCGCTCGCCACGCCGCCCGGATGGGTCGAGATCGAAGGTCGTTTGGCCGCTTCGCCGTCAAGGCTGTATGAGTTCAGCGCAGCGGCAAGCGGTCCAATCCGGCAAAATGTCGCAGTTGAGTCATTTGCGACGGACCTCGACCTGCTGCCACTGACCGTCGTGCAACTGGCATCAGCCGCTGATGATGGGTTGCTGCGCGACTGGGCTGCCGTCGATGCAGGCTTGCAAAAGCATTATGGTTACGCCTTTCAATGGTTTGCGCTCTGCGCATTGATCCTGGGTCTTTATGTCTGGTTCCAACTCATCCAACCCCGTCGCAAGCAGTCAAGCAGCAGTTGACCCCTTCGCCATGACGGTGCATAGCCAGCCAGACCCGCGCCTTCTGGAGGCACAACAACGCACCGCCAGTGGTCGCTTGCGCATGCTGCTGGTGGTGGTGGCCTGCGCGGCGCCGGTGCTTGCGTCCTACTTCACGTTCTACGTACTCAAGCCCAGCGGCCATGCCTATGGTGAGTTGATCACGCCGCCGCTCGAGATTCCCGCCGCGCTGAAATTGCGCGATCTGGCCGGCCAGCCGGTGACTGCGGCGTCGCTGAAAGGCCAATGGCTGCTGACCGTGGTGCAGGATGGGGCTTGCGATGACGCTTGTGAGAAGCAGTTGTATGTGCAGCGCCAGCTGCGCCAGATGCTCGGCAAGGAGCGCGACAAGGTCGACAAGATCTGGCTGATTCCTGACGATCAACCCTTGCGCCCGGCGTTGCAAAAGGCCTTGACCGATGGCGCACCGGTGACGATCTTGCGCGCCAGTCGAGTCGAACTCGAGGCCTGGCTCAAGCCGGCTGCGGGGCAGTCGCTGCGCGACCATTTCTTCCTGATTGACCCGCGCGGCCTGTGGATGCTGCGCGCGCCGGCCTTGCCTGATCCGGTCAAGCTCAAAGGAGATCTGAGCCGATTGCTCAAGGCCAATGAGAGCTGGGATGAGCCGGGGCGCTGATGTTGAATAGCATCGACCTCTTCGCCTTGTTGCAGCTTGCCGGCCTGGGTGCCTTGCTGGCCGGCCTGGCCTTGCTGTTGCTACGGCTGCGCAAGGCGAGCCCGCACGGGCGTCAACATGCCTTGATCGTCCTGACGCTGTTCCTGACCTTTGATCTGGTGCTGTTTGGCGCCTTCACCAGGTTGACCGACTCGGGCCTGGGATGCCCCGACTGGCCTGGCTGCTATGCCCAAGCCAGCCCGATTGGCGCGAGCACCGAAATCGCTGCCGCCCAGGCTGCCATGCCCAGCGGCCCGGTAACGCATGGCAAAGCCTGGATCGAAATGATCCATCGCTACTTGGCCAGCAGCGTCGGGGTGCTGATTCTGTTGGCCTGTGTGCTGAGCTGGCGTCAGGCGGGCAGGGCAGGGTCTGCCTCGCCCTGGTGGGCGACGCTGACCCTGTCCTGGGTTTGCATGCAGGGTGCATTCGGTGCGCTGACAGTGACGATGAAGCTGTTCCCGGCTATCGTCACGCTGCATTTGCTCGGGGGCATGGGCTTGCTGATGCTGCTCGCCTGGCAGGCGCAAGGCTTACGCCCAGCGCCCTTGCGCCTGGACCGCAAGCTCTATATCGGCGCCTGGTGTTTGCTGCTGTTGCTGCTGCTGCAAGTCGTTCTGGGCGCCTGGGTCAGCACCAATTATGCGGTGCTGGCCTGCAACGAATTTCCGACCTGCCAAGGCGGGCAATGGTGGCCGACGCAGGATTTCAAGCAGGGCTTTACCTTGTGGCGTGAGCTCGGCGTCGACGCCGATGGCAACTGGCTGCAATTTGCCGCTTTGACTGCGATTCACATGGCGCACCGGCTCGGCGCTTTGCTGGTTTTCACCGCGCTGCTAGCCTTCGCGCTGGCCCTCTGGCGCGATGGCCGGCCGCAAATGCGGGTCTGGGCCAAGCGCTTGCTGCTGGTCGCCGCCTGGCAATTGGTCAGCGGGCTCTCCAACAGCGTGCTTGACTGGCCGCTGCTGGCGGCGCTGGCCCATACCGGTGGTGCAGCGATGCTGCTGCTGCTGCTCAGCCTGCTGCTGGCCCGAGCGCAGCAGGCGCGCCAGTCCCCGATTCAAGATAACCATTAATCTGCGGCTTCCATGGCATCCAGTTCCTCCAATTCAACCATTGCCCCAGCATCGAGCTGGCAGCAGTTCTATCAGCTGACCAAACCAAGGGTCGTGCAGTTGATCGTCTTCTGCGCCGTCATCGGCATGGCGCTGGCCATCCCCGGTCTGCCTTCGAGCGAGCAATGGCTGGCGATCCTGGCCGCCACGGCAGGCATCTGGCTGGTGGCGGGCGCCGCTGCCGCCTTCAACTGCCTGGTCGAGCAGCAGATCGACGCAAAGATGAAGCGCACTGCCTGGCGCGCCACCGCCAAAGGCGAACTCAGTCGTAGCCAGACCTTGAGCTTTTCTGCCGTCCTGTGCAGCGCCGGCATGGCCTTGCTGTGGTTCTGGGTCAACCCGCTGACGATGTGGCTGACTTTTGCCACCTTCATCGGCTATGCGGTGATTTACACGGTGATCCTGAAGCCGCTGACGCCGCAGAATATCGTCATCGGCGGCGCCTCGGGCGCGATGCCACCAGTGCTCGGCTGGGCCGCTTTGCGCGGCGATGTCGGACCGGAGGCGCTGCTGCTGTGCCTGATCATTTTCCTCTGGACGCCACCGCATTTCTGGGCGCTGGCGCTGTACCGCACCGAGGAATACCGCAAGGCCGGCCTGCCCATGCTGCCGGTGACCCATGGCTCGGAGTTCACCCGCTTGCAGGTGTTTCTCTACACATGGATTTTGCTGGCCGCGACGCTCTTGCCTTTCTTGACCGGCATGAGTGGGCGGATCTACCTGCTCAGCGCGGTGCTGCTGGGCCTGGGTTTTTGCGCTTATGCCTGGAAACTCTGGTGTAACTATTCCGATGAACTCGCCCGTGCTACCTTTCGCTTTTCGATCCTGCATTTGTCGCTGCTGTTTGCAGCGCTGCTGCTCGACCACTATCTGCTGCCCTGGACAGGATGAGACATGAATAAACGTTCTCTGATGACGCTGGCCCTGGCTGCGGGTCTGTGCTTGGCTGGATGCGATCGGCTGGGGGGCTCGCCCAAGCCGGCTTTCAAGGGCGTCGACTTGACCGGGGCTGCGTATGCGCAGAGCCTGAACTTGACCGACCAGGACGGCCGCGCCCGCAACCTGGCCGAGTTCAAGGGCAAGGTGGCGGTGATCTTCTTCGGCTATACCCAATGCCCTGATGTCTGCCCGACGACCCTGGCCGAACTGGCTGAAGTTAAGCGTTCACTCGGCGCTGATGGCGAGAAGGTGCAGGGCATCTTCGTCACTGTCGATCCCGAGCGCGACACCGAACCGCTGCTGAAAGCCTATCTGTCGAGCTTTGACCCGAGTTTTGTCGCCCTGCGCGGCAGCGAGACGCAGACCCAGGAAGCGGCGCGTGAGTTCAAGGTCTATTTCGCCAAAGCGCCCGGCAAAGTGCCCGGCAGCTACACGATGGACCACACCGCGGCCAGCTTCTTGTTCGACAAGCAGGGCCGCGTGCGTGTCTTCGTTCGCTACGGCTCGGGCGCGCAGGCGATGGCCGACGACATCAAATTGCTGCTCAAGGAACCGGGCTAAGGCGGAATAAAAAAAGCCCCGGGCGCTTGCCAGGGGCTGTGGGCTGATCCGTGTCAGCTCAGGCCGGCGCCAGGGTCTTGCGCATCTTCTTCATTGCGGCGACCTCGATCTGGCGGATCCTCTCGGCTGAGACGCCGTATTCGGCCGCCAACTCATGCAGCGTCATGCCGCCCGAGTTGTCGTCGTTGACCTTCAGCCAGCGCTCTTCGACGATGCGGCGGCTGCGTTCATCCAGCGCTTCCAGCGCGCGAAGGATGCCGCCGTTTGCCAGATCATCACGTGCCTGGGCTTCCAGCACCCTGGTCGGCTCCTGGGTCTCATCGGCCAGATAGGCGATCGGCGCATAGCCTTCGAAGTCGTCATCTGACTGCGGCTCCAGCGCTACATCGCCGCCCGACATGCGTGTTTCCATCTCGAGCACTTCTTCACGCTTCACATTCAGCGTGCTGGCCACCTGCTCCAACTGCGCTTCGCTCAGGCTCATGCGGTGCGTCATGTCGTCAGCCTGGCTTTCCTTCATGTTGTGCTTCATCGAGCGCAGATTGAAGAACAGCTTGCGCTGCGCCTTGGTTGTGGCGACCTTGACCATGCGCCAGTTGCGCAGGATGTATTCATGGATCTCGGCCTTGATCCAATGCATCGCATAGCTGACCAGGCGCACGCCTTGATCGGGGTCGAAGCGCTTGACCGCCTTCATCAGGCCGACATTGCCTTCCTGAATCAGATCGCCTTGCGGCAGACCGTAACCGGCATATTGCCGCGAAATTGATACGACCAGACGCAGGTGCGACAGCACCAAGCGCCCGGCGCCCGCCAGATCGCCGGTTTCGCGCAGACTCTTTGCAGCCGCTTGCTCTTCTTCGAGCGTCAGCAAAGGCAGGCGATTCACGGCCGAGATATATGCATCCAGATTGCCCAGAGAGGGCACCAGCGACCAGGGGTCGCGCACCGTCATAGCATTGGTAACAGACATCGACATGCTCTCCATCACGAACCTTTCGGTCCAACAAAAAAGATGTTAGCACTCTCTGGCGAAGACTGCCAATGGCTGGGTCAATCAGCCGGCAGGGTCGGTGGCGATCGAAGCGAATGCGCCCTGCAGATGCAGCTTTGGAGGCCGGCCCATTTCGACCGATTCTTGACATCCTCCCCGCCCTAAAGGACGGGGATTCCTACGGCGCTGCGCGATGATTTGCGAGTCGCTTCGGTGGGTTCGTGCTTCGTCGAGCGGCCTGACTGCACCAGCTCTCCACAGGCTAACAAGCGGTATCCCCGCTCT
>CAIJIT010000349.1 GCA_903820745.1 uncultured Burkholderiales bacterium | reverse complement strand
TGCCCAGGCCATGCCGGAAGTCAGTGCTGACTTCACGACCTTCACGCTGCGCATCAAGCCCGGCATTTACTTCCCCGACGATGCGGCTTTTGGCGGCAAGCCGCGTGAACTGGTGGCTGCCGACTATGTCTATTCGATCAAGCGGAATTTCGATCCGCAGTTGAACAGCCCCAATTACGCCAACCTGCAGGGCGAGAAAATTCTCGGCATGGAGGCCTTGCGCAGCGCTGCCGTCAAGAGCCGCAAGCCCTTCGATTACGACCGCGAGGTCGAAGGCTTGCAGGCGCTGGACCGCTACACGCTGCGCATCAAGCTCGGCCGCAGTAGCCCGCGTTTTGCCGACAGGCTGGCTCAACTGAGTGCTGCTGCGGTGGCGCGCGAGGTGACCGAGCTGTATCGCGACACCATCATGGAGCACCCGGTCGGCACCGGCGCGTTCAGGCTGAGCGAGTGGCGGCGCTCGTCCAGGATGGTGCTGGTGCGCAACCCAACGTTCCGGGAAAGCTATTACGACGAACAGCCGGCCGCTGATGATGCCGCCGGTCAGGCGATTGCCCGCCGGTTGCAGGGCCGGCGCCTGCCGATGCTGGACCGGGTCGAAATCTCCATCATTTCCGAGGCGCAGCCGCAATGGTTAGCCTTTCTGGCCAATGACTTCGACGTCGTCTCGGTGCCCTATGACTTTGCCAACCTGGCGGTGCCGCTTGGGCAATTGGCCCCCAATCTGGTCAAGCGAGGTGTACAGCTGAACAAGGGTCTGCGCTCTGACGTGGTGCTCACAGTTTTCAATATGGAAGATCCGGTGGTGGGCGGTTACAGCGCCGATCGGATCGCGCTGCGCCGGGCGATCGCGCTGGGCTATGACAACCAGGAGGAAATCCGCCAACTGCGCAAGCGCTTTGCCATTCCGGCGCAAAGCATTCTGGTGCCCAACACTTTTGGCTATTTGTCCGATTTCAAGACCGAGATGAGCGAGTTCAACCCGGCGCGCGCCAAAGCCTTGCTCGATATGTATGGCTATCTCGACCGCGATGGCGACGGCTGGCGCGAGCAGCCCGATGGCAAACCGCTGCTGCTGCAGTTCCACACCCAGCCCGACAGCAGCTCGCGCCAGTTCAACGAGTTGTGGCTCAAGCATATGAAGGTGCTCGGCCTGCGCCTCGAGTTCAAGCAGGCGACTTGGCCGGAACAATTGAAAATGGCACGCGCTGGCAAGCTGATGATCTGGACCTTGGGCCAGACCGCCACCGATCCGGATGCCGAAGCCTTGCTGAAGATGGCTTACGGCCCGTCCAAGGGCGAAGACAACCTGAGCCGCTTCAATCTTCCCGCCTATGACCGTTTGATCGAGCAGACGCTGGCTCTGCCCGACGGCCTGGCTCGCCAGGCCTTGATCACCGAGGCGCTGCGCTTGTTGACCGCCTATATGCCGATGAAAGCCCATGTGCACCGCATCCGCCTGCGCTTGTCGCAGCCCTGGGTGACCGGCTACCAGCCCCATCCGTTTTCGAACAACTACTGGCGTTTCATCGACAGTCAGCCACCCTCACCATGAACCCATACTTTGTGCTGACGCGCCGCGCGCTTTCCGCCCTGGCCCTTGCCGCGAGCGCCCTGGCTGCATCCGGCCCGCTGTCCGCCGAGCCGGTCAAGGTGCTGAATTACGCCTTTCCGATTGCTGAAACCGGGTTCGACCCTTCGCAGCTTTCGGACCTCTATTCGCGCACGCTCACGGCGGCGATTTTCGAATCGCTCTATCGCTACGACCATCTGGCGCGCCCGGTGCAGATCAAGCCCTTGGTCGCCAGCGCCATGCCCGAAGTTTCGACCGACTTCCGCAGCTTCACCGTCCGCATCCAGCCCGGCATTTATTTTGCCGACGATCCGGCCTTCAAGGGCGCAAGGCGCGAATTAACCGCGCATGACTTCGTCTATATGTACAAGCGCTTCGCCGATCCGGCTTTGAAAAGCCCCGGCTGGAGCAGCATGGAAGAGACCGGGTTGGTCGGCTTGGCGGCGCTGCGCCGGCAGGCAATGGATAAGAAAAAGCCCTTCGATTACGACAAGGAAATCGAGGGCCTGCGCGCGCTGGACCGCTACACCTTGCAGATCAAGACCGAGCGCGCCCGTCCGCGCCTGCTTGAAACCCTGCTGGCCGGCAGCGATCTGTATGGCGCCGTGGCGCGCGAAGTGGTTGAACATTACGGCGACAAGATCGCCGAGCACCCGGTCGGCACCGGCCCGTTCCTGCTGAAATCGTGGCGTCGTTCATCGCAGATCGTGCTTGAGCGCAACCCGGGCTATCGCGAGCGTTTCTACGACGGTGAGGCGACAGCCGACGATGCCGAAGGTCAGGCTTTGCAGGCGCGTTTCAAAGGCCGGCGTCTGCCGATGATCGACCAGATCCGCATCGCCATCATCGAGGAGGCGCAGCCGCGCTGGCTGTCGTTCCTGAACGCGGAGCAGGATTTTCTCGAGCGGGTGCCGGCCGAGTTCATCAGCCAGGCCATGCCCAATGGCAAGCTGGCGCCAAATCTGGCCAAGAAGGGCATGCAGGCCTATCGCAGCATCGGCGCTGATGCGACCTTGACCGTTTTCAATCTGGAAGACCCGGTGGTCGGCGGCATGACGCCTGAACGTGTGGCGCTGCGCCGCGCGATCTCGCTGGCCATCGATGTGGGCCGTGAAATTCGTCTGGTGCGTCGTGGTCAGGCGATTCCGGCGCAATCGCAAATGGTGCCGCACACCACCGGTTATGCGGCCGATTTCAAATCCGAAATGGGCGACTTCGACCCGGCGCGCGCAATGGCCTTGCTCGACCTTTACGGTTATGTGATGCGCGATGGCTGGCGCATTCAGCCCAATGGCCAGCCGCTGGTGCTGGTCCGCAATAGCCAACCCGACAACCAGTCGCGCCAACTCGATGAGCTATGGCTGAAGAATTTGTCGGCCATCGGCATCAAGGTCGAGATCAAGGCGGCCAAATGGCCGGAAAACCTGAAGAGTGCGCGCGGCGGCAAGTTCATGATCTGGGGCGTTGGCTCCAGTGCATCGCAACCCGATGGGCTGAGCAGTTTGCAGCGCCTTTATGGCCCGGCCGGTGGCGGGCAGAATTTGTCTCGCTTCAAATCGCCCGAGTTCGACAAGCTCTATGACGAACTGCAAGGCATGGCCGATGGCCCCGAGCGCGAGGCCTTGTTTTTGCAAGCCAAGCGCATCGGCGTCACCTACATGCCCTACAAGAACCATGCCCACCGCATCATCAGCGACCTGGCGCAGCCCTGGTTGATCGGCTACCGCCGCGCCCTGTTCTGGCAGGACTGGTGGCAGTTTGTCGACATCGACGAATCGCTGCGGCCGGCCCGATAGCAGATGCCCCATCGGCTGCGGGTCCGCGCCGAATGCCGACGAGATAGATCTGCAAGCGCTACAAGCGGCGCTGCAAGGCTGCCAGCAGCTGGTTGATGTCGTCGATGCTGTGATCGGCAAATGTCGCGCAGCGGATCATGCCTTCCGGGCCGGAGCCGATGTAGCTGGAGATGACGAGGTTGATCCCATCGTCGAACAGCAAGCGTTGCAGCGACTGCATATCGGCTTTGCGGCCGACGCAGAACGAAGTGATCGGGGCCGGCGTATCGATGATCTCGAGCCCGAGTTTGCGCAAGCCTGTTTTCAAGGCCTGGCTGATGCTGTGTAGATGTTCGCGCCGCTCCGGGTGAGCCCTTGCATAGCGCATGCCGGCAGCCGCAACCATGGCCGAAACGGGTGCCCCGGCGCCTGCGCCGCGCAGTGGCGCCAGGCTGCACACCCGTTCGGCAAACTGGTGACTGCAGGGCAGCAAGCCGCCTTGTGCACACAAGCCCTTGCCCAAGCTGCCCGCGTGCAGTGCATCGAGCACGCCGCAATGCTCCGCCGCGCCGCGGCCATTGGGCCCGAGCACGCCGTAAGCATGGGATTCGTCGACAAAGAGCTGACCGCCGGCGGCCGTGGCCAGTCTTGCGTATTCAGCCAAGGGGGGTAGTCGCCCGGTGGTGGCAAAGATGCCGTCAGTCAGGACCAGCGGGCGTTGGCTGGCAGGCGCAGAGTCGCGCAAGGCATCGCTCAAGGCGCTGGCGTCAGCATGGGCGAACCGGTGCACCGGGCAAGCCGCCAGCAGCGCGGCATCGTAGAGGCTGAAATGAGCCAGTTCGTCAATGAAGATGGCGTCGAATGCAGGCCTCAGTCCGGCGACGACTGCAGGCCCGCAAAAATAGCCGGTCGGCATGAAGACGCTGGTCTCGGTGCCGAAAAATTGCGCGCCTTCTTCTGCCAATGCGTCAAACACCGGGTCCCTGCCGCCATAAGCTGCGCTACGCATCTGCTGCCAGGCATGTCCGAGTTCGACCGCCTCGCGGCCGGCGGCGCGCAATTCATCCAACGCCTGCATTGCCAGATAGCTGCTGCCGACAAAATTGACATAAGGGACAGCGTCGATCCAGACCCTGGCCGACTCGGGCCCGCGCACGCTGCGACCAGCGAGCGGGGAGGTGAATTGGGTGCTTGTGTTCATTCTTTAGAGCCTTCGATGCAGGGCGAATAACCGGGCCGCCGGCGGGCCTGGGTGGCTTTTTCGAAAGCATGGCCGAGGTTGAGCAGCTTTTGCTCGCTCCAGGCCGCAGCGTAGAAACTCAAACCCAAAGGCAGGCCTCGCCAGCTGGCGGCCGGCACGGTGATGCCCGGCGTGCCAGCGACTGCGGCAAACGAGCAGCTGTGGAGCATCGCCGGGTCGCCCTGGCCCAACTGGACCCGCCAGGCCGGCCCGGTGGTCGGCGCGATCAAGGCGTCGAGCCGATGTTGCAGCAGCAGCGCTTCGATGCCTTGATCGCTTGTCAGATGCAGGCAGGCATTGCGCGCCGCGAGGTAGGCCGGATGATTCAGATCGCCCATCGTCTGCGCCAGTTCCAGGCGATCCTGGCCGAACCAGGCCAGCTCGCTCGCCGCATGGCGCTGGTTGAATGCAATCACATCGGCCAGACAGCGCACCGGAGAGTCGGGCCCGAGCCAGCGCAGATAGTCGTTCAGGCCGGCTTTGAGCTCATGCAGCATCAAAGTCCTTTCATGCTCGCGCAGCAGCGCCAAGTCCGGCAATTGCAGCGGGTCGACCAGCACCGCACCGGCCCGGCGCAGGGCCGCCAAAGCGGCCTCATAGGCCGGGGCTTGTGGCCCGATGAAAAACTGCCTCAGCACACCCAGGCGCGCGCCCTTCAGTGCGCCGGCGTCGAGTGCGGCTGCGTAATTGTTTGCCCGATGCTGTGGATTGCGCAGCGTGGCCGGATCGGCCGGATCGGGGCCGGCCAGCGCATCGAGCAGCATGGCGCAATCGCGCACGCTGCGCGCCATCGGCCCGGCGGTATCCTGGCTTTGCGCCAGCGGGATGATGCCTTGCCGACTGATCAGTCCCACGGTCGGCTTCAGGCCGACGATGCCGCAAACCGCTGCCGGGCTGAGGATCGAGGCATCGGTCTCGGTGCCGACCGCGGCTGCGCACAAGCTGGCTGCCACGGCAACGGCCGAGCCCGAACTGGAGCCCGAGGCGCTGCGATCCAGCGCATAGGGGTTGCGGGTCAGGCCACCCCTGGCGCTCCAACCGCTGCTGCTGCCGCTGCCACGCGCATTGGCCCATTCGCTCAGATTGGTCTTGCCCATCACCAGGGCCCCGGCTGCGCGTAACCGCCGCACCAGCGCCGCGTCTTCGGGCGGGCGCGCACCGAGCATGGCCAGTGAGCCGGCGGTGGTGGCCATCAAATCGGCACTGGCAATGTTGTCCTTGAGCAGTATCGGCAGGCCGTGCAGCGGGCTCCGCACCTTGCCGGCTCGGCGCTCGGCGTCCAGCTTCAGGGCGATCGCCAGGGCATCGGGGTTCATCTCGATCACGCTGGTCAACCGCGGACCCTGGCGGTCCAGGGTCTCGATGCGTTGCGCATATTGCCGCAGCAGGTCGACCGAGCTGCTCTGGCCGGCGGCCAGATCGGCGCTCAGTTCCTGCAGGCTGCGCTCTTCGATCTCGGGCATGCTTCAGCCCGGCCAGGCCAGCGCAGCGCTTACCGCCGCTTCGAGCATTGCGACCTGCGCGGGCTCGCTGCGCGATTGATTGAAACTGCCGCACAGGGCCAGATCAGCTTCGGGTGCATAGAGCATGAAGCTGTTCCAATGCCCGAGGTGGCCCCACAAGCGTTGTCCGGCGACGCTGAATTCCGAGATGCCGCAGGCGGTCAGCGTCTTGCGGGTACCGCTGCCGGCCGCTGCTGCTGTGCCGGTCAGCATGCTTGCCAATGTCGCCGGGTTGCTGAAGATCTTGCCTTGCAGCAAGGCGCTGATGAAGCGGTCCAGATCGCCCGCCGTGGAGACCAGTCCGCCACCGCCGAAAGCGTCAAACGAGGGGTCAAAGCCCGAGCTGTCCTGCTCTTCTGCAAAAGCCCTGGACAAGGCCGGGCCGCGGGCTTTTTCCTTGCCTTCGAGGTAGGTGTGACGCAAGCCGAGCGGGTCCAGCAGCAGCTTGCGATAGGCCCCGGCCAGCGCCATACCGGTGACGGCTTCGATGATCAAGCCCAGCAAAACATAGCCGGTGTCGTTATAGGCCAGGCCAGCGCCGGGGGCAAAGTCCGGCGCCCTGCACATGGCGGCATCCAGCAGATCCCGCGCTGACCAGCGACGCTCAGGACAGGCCTTGACTTCGGCAATGAAGTCGGCATCGGTGGCGTAGTCGTGGAGCCCGCTGCGATGGTTCAGCAGTTGCAGGAGGGTGATGCTGCGGCCTGCATGAAGACCATCAAGGCCATGCAGTGCGTCGCATAAATCGGCAGCGATATATTGCTCCAGCCGGTTGTCGAGCGCCAGACGGCCTTGTTCGCACAAGAGCAGAATCAGCGTGGCGGTGAAGGTCTTGGTCACGCTGGCAGTCCGGAAGGCGCGGCTGCGCGGTTCGCTCGGCAACTGTTCGGGTGCATCACGGTTGGAAGCTTCGCACCAATGGGCACCACGGCGGATCCGCAATATGCATTCCTGCTCGAAGCCCCTCAGTCGGGCTTCAAGCCAAGC
>CAIJIT010000348.1 GCA_903820745.1 uncultured Burkholderiales bacterium | reverse complement strand
ATCAACCGGAATATTGAACGGCCGGGCGACGGATTGCCTACCCCATTCGGACGATGGTAGCCGAGTCGAGGTCAAGCAGCCCCGGCATCTTGCAGTTTCCAGGCCGGGTCAAAGGCGTTGCCGACCACCGGACAATGTGTTCCTGAAGGGCCATACATGGCCGCAACACAGCGGTTGCAGGCGGTGCAACCGGAGCGAAGATTGCCGTCGATCCGCCATTTGTTGACGATGGTTGGGTCGTGGATGGTGGCGCGCGCCATGACGACGGCGTCAAAGCCTTCGGCCAGCGCAGTTTGCGCCGCCACCAGCGATTGCACGCCGCCGATATAAGCCAATTTAACCTGGGTCGCGGCCCTGACCAGGCGCGCCGCATCGAGGAAGAACAGCTCCTTGAATTGCAGCGATTTGGGCGTTGTCGCTTTCAGCATTTTGAACTGCAGCTTGGCCAGCCAGCCGGGCTGCATCGCCGCCAGATCCTCATAGGGCATCGGGCTGCCGAAGATCTGCCAACTGGCCTCGATATTGCGGCCGCCTGACAGCACCAGCATGTCGACGCCGGCGCGCTCCAGCGCCTGGGCCGTGACTACGGCATCGGCAGCGCTCGCTCCCTTGGGCACGCCATCAACCAGATTGATCTTGGCCAGGATGGCGACCCGGTCGCCCACTGCTTGTTTGACCGCTTTGAGCACTTCAACCGGGAAACGCATCCGCTGCTCGGCGTTGCCGCCATAGCCATCGCGGCGCTTGTTCGAGAGCGGCGAAATGAACTGGTTGAGCAGATAGCCATGCCCCATGTGCAGCTCGATGGCATCGAAACCGGCTTCGACAGCGCATCTTGCGGCGGCAACGAATTCGGCCGTGATGCGATCCATATCGTCCCGGTTCATTTCGCGCTGCAGCGGACGCCCGAGCATCAAGCCGATCTGGTCGATCCCGCCACTGGCTGAAATCGCCCGCCAGGTTGACAACTCCCTGTGCATCACAAAGCTGCCGGCATGGGTAATCTGCGCATTGGCCAGGGCGCCTGCAGCATGGATCGCGTCGGTGACGGCCTTGTAATGGGGGACTGAAGCCGGGTTCAGAATGCCTTGTTCGGCCATGGTGCGGCCGTCTGCGGAAACTGACAGATAGGCCAGCGTCGTCATGCCGATGCCACCTTCGGCCAACTGCCGGTGATGTTCGAGCAAGGCTTTTTGCGGCAAGGTTGCGCGCGTCATCATCTCGTTGGCGCCAGCGCGGATGAACCGATTCTTGATCCTCACCGGCCCGACGTTCAAGGGGCTGAAAGGATCGACAACAGCGCTTGCAGCAGACATGACAGCTCCCAAGAAGTTGATGAACTATCGCTGCGGCGCGCGGGCTGCCTCATCGTCCTGGCGGACTAGGCTGGCGGCGGACAGGCTAGGGTGGCGTCGGCCGCTCAATCAAAGAGAACTGAGATGTCCGGCAAGGCGAGAATGCCTTTTGCGCGAGAAAGGAACTCAACGGCCTGTTGCTCGCCAATTTCGGCCAGCGCACAGTCCAGAAACTTCCTGTCCTGCTCCGCCGGGGTCAAGGGCCAGTCAGGCGAGCCGGGTGTGCGATCGATCCGGTATTCGAATCTGCCCAAATCAGTGTCCACCACCAGGTCGTTGTAACCCGTCAAGCCATTGAACACGCCGGAATGTGGCAGTTCGAAGCGTCGCACTTTTTTCTGGAACGCCTGCAAGTCCTCGCGCAGCACAAACTCATCTTCAAACACTTCGACGCCAATACTGCCGTGGACAAGCGCGGCGGCGACGCAGTACTCGATGCTGAACTTGGCTTGCAGGCCGTTCTTGGGGT